>JAGBTC010000087.1 GCA_017631545.1 Oscillospiraceae bacterium | reverse complement strand
TGCCTGAGCGTCCCGGGAAAGTGGGGCTTTGTCAAGCGCCCCATGGTGGTGCGTGTGCGGGCGCAGGATCGCAACGGAAACTGGTTCGAGGTAGAGGATGAAGGGCTGACCGCCCGGTGCTTCTGCCACGAGCTGGATCATTTGGACGGCCATCTGTTTGTGGAGCATACCGACCGGCTGTATACCCCCGAGGAGCTGGAAGGGATGATGGAGGATGAGCAGTAAGATGAAGATCCTGTTTATGGGCACACCGGACTTCGCCGTCCCCTCGTTGGATGCGCTGGTGCAGGCCGGGCATGAGGTGTGCGCCGTGTTTACCCAACCGGACAAGCCCAAGAACCGCGGTATGAAGCTGCAGGCCCCTCCTGTAAAAGAGTATGCCATTGCACATAACATCCCGGTCTATCAGCCGGAAACGGTGAAGGACGGCACGGCGTTGGATATCATTCGCAGCCACGAGCCGGAGCTGATCGCCGTGGCTGCCTACGGGCGGATCCTGCCGGTGGACATTCTGGACTATCCCAAGTTTGGGTGTATCAATGTTCATTCCTCGCTGCTGCCCAAGTACCGCGGCTCTGCCCCCATTCACTGGGCGATCCTCAATGGCGAGTCGGAAAGCGGTGTGACCATCATGCACATGGCCAAGGCCATGGATGCCGGCGACATTATTGCTCAACAGGCTACCCCCATTGACCCGGACGAGACGGTGGAGTGCCTGCATGACCGTCTGGCGCAGATGGGCGCGCAGCTGCTGGTGCAGGTGGTGGAACAGATTCAAAACGGCACGGCCACGCGCACGATGCAGGATGAGGCAATGGTCACCTACGCGCCCATGCTGTCCCGGGAGCTGTCACCGCTGGACTGGACGAAGAGCGCCCGTCAGCTGCACGATCAGGTGCGTGGGCTGATCCCCTGGCCTGCCACTACTACCCAGCTGCCCAACGGCGATACGGTCAAGGTTTTTGCCACTCAGCTGACCGGGCAGACCACTGCCGCTGCCCCCGGCACCATCATTTCTGCCGGGAAGCAGGGGATTGATATGGCCTGTGGAGACGGGCAGGTGCTGCGCATCCGGCAGCTGCAGGCCCAGGGCGGCAAGCGCATGGAAGCGGCCGACTACCTGCGCGGCCACCCCATTTCGGTCGATTAAACAAACCATAGAAGGGAGGCGTGTTTTATGGACGCCAGAGAGGTTGCGTTGCTCACCCTGCACACCTGCGAGCGCCAGGGCGGCTGGTCGGACGCGGTGCTGAAAAAGCAGCTGGCACAGGCCGGCCTTGACCGCCGCGACGCGGCGCTTGCCACCCAGATCTGCTTCGGCGTGCAGCAAAACCGCCTGCTTTTGGACTATTATCTCTCCCGTTTTTCCAATGTGCCCCTCAAGCGCATGGAGTCTAAGGTAGTTCAGGCGCTTCGCATTGGGCTGTACCAGATGCTGTTTTTGTCCCGGATCCCCCACAGTGCAGCAGTGAACTGCGCGGTGGAGATGACTCGCGCCCACTGCAAAAATGCCCGGGCTGCCGGCTTGGTGAACGCGGTACTTCGCAACATCGAGCGCAGCATGGATCGTCTGCCCGTCATTGACAACAGTGATCCTGCCGCCTATCTGTCCACTTTGTACAGTCACCCCAAGTGGCTGGTGGAGGAATGGATCGCCCGGCTGGGGCAGGAGCAGGCCGCCCGTCTGTTGGCGGCGGACAATGCCGGCGCTCCGGTCATCGCGCAGGTGAACACCTGCCGGGTGAGCGCGCCGGCGCTGCTTGCCCAGCTGTCTGAAGCTGGGGTGGACGCCCGCCTGCATCCGTGGCTGAAGGACTGCCTGATTCTGAGGGAAACAGGGGATCTGGAAGGGCTGGAGACCTTTGCACAGGGATATTTTTACATTCAGGACGCCGCTTCCCGCCTTGCGGTGCTGGCGGCGGATGCCCGGCCGCAGATGCGCGTACTGGACGCGTGCGCTGCCCCGGGGGGCAAATCCTTTGCCCTTGCCATTGCCATGCAGGACAGCGGAGAACTGATCTCCTGCGACCTGCATCCCCACAAGAAAAAGCTGATGCAGGCCGGCGCAGCCCGGCTGGGTCTTTCCTGTATGCAGCCCCAGACCGCCGACGCCACTGTGTTTCGTCCGGAGTGGGAAAGCGCCTTTGACCTTGTGCTGGCGGATGCACCATGCTCCGGGCTGGGCGTGATCCGCAAGAAGCCGGACATCCGCTACAAAGCCCCCGAGCCGCTGGCCCAGCTGCCCGAGGTGCAGGGGCGGATCCTTGACAATCTTGCTCGCTATGTTAAGCCCGGTGGCGTGCTGCTCTATTCCACCTGTACCCTGCGTCAGCAGGAGAACGAGGATGTGGTGCGTGCCTTTTTGTCCCGGCGGACAGACTATACCGCTGAGGCCTTCACCCTGCCCGATCCCGTGGGCGCGGTGGGGGAGGGGATGGTCACCCTCTGGCCCCATGTACATGACACGGACGGATTTTTTATTGCCAAGCTCAGGAGGCAGTCATGACCGATATTAAATCCATGAATCTGGAGCAAATGACCGCGTTTTTCAAGCAGCTGGGGGAACCTGCCTTCCGTGCAAAGCAGGTGTTCTGCTGGCTGCATAAGGGCGCGCGCTCCTTTGACGAGATGACCAACCTGTCCAAGTCCCTGCGTCAGACGCTGACCCGGGAATGCTTTATCGATGTGCCTGTGGTGGAGCGCAAGCAGGTGTCCGCGCTGGACGGAACCATCAAGTATCTGTGGCGGCTGCCCGACGGAAACTGCATTGAAACGGTGCTGATGCGCTATAAGCACGGCAATACCGTGTGCATCTCCTGTCAGGTGGGCTGCCGCATGGGCTGTGCCTTCTGTGCATCCACACTGGGGGGCAAGGTGCGCGATCTGCGTCCCTCGGAGATGCTGGATCAAGTCCTGTTCACCCAGCTGGACAGCGGCGAGCCCATTTCCAATATCGTACTCATGGGCATCGGTGAGCCGCTGGACAACTTTGACACCGTGCTGCGCTTTTTGGAGCTGGTCAACTCTCCCGACGGGCTGAATATCGGTATGCGGCATATTTCGCTGTCAACCTGCGGTCTGGCGGACAAAATTGACAAACTTGCCCAGTATAAGTTACAATTGACCTTGTCAGTTTCTCTGCACGCCCCCGATGACGAGACCCGTTCCAAGATCATGCCGGTCAACCGAAGCGTCGGTGTGGAACGACTGATGAAGGCCTGTCACGATTATTTTGCCGTGACCGGGCGGCGCGTCTCCTTTGAGTATGCCATGATCGACGGGGTAAACGATTCCGACGCGCAGGCGGATCTGCTTGCCCGTCATGTGCGCGGGATGTCCGCCCATGTGAATCTGATCCCCCTCAACCATGTGGAGGAAAGTCCGCTCAAGCCCAGCCGCCGGGTGAAGGAATTCCAGCGCCGGCTGGAGGAGCAGGGGATCACGGTCACGGTGCGTCGCCGTCTGGGCAGCGATATTGATGCCTCCTGCGGGCAGCTGCGCCGCAAGGCGATGCAGGACAAGCAATAACAACGAGGAGGACACCATGGATATCTGGGGAATTACCGACCGCGGTGTGGTTCGGGAGGAAAACCAAGATGCCATTGGCATCGAGATACTCACCGCCCAGCAGATGCTGGCTGTGGTATGTGACGGCATGGGCGGCGCCCGTGCCGGCCGTGTGGCCAGCGCCATGGCGATGGAGCGCTTCACCGAGCAGTTCAAGGCCTTTCATTCCCAAGGCGGTCTGAGTGCGGCGCAAATGCTGGAGGAGTCGGTGCAGTGCGCCAATGAGGCGGTGTTCCACCACGCTCAGACCCACAGTGAATGCTACGGCATGGGCACCACGCTGGTGGCCGCACTGGCTGACCGGGAGCAGGTGGACATTGTCAATGTGGGGGACAGCCGGGCCTATCTGGTCACCGCCGAGGGCATCACCCGCGTTACCCGGGATCATTCTCTGGTGGAAGATCTCGTCCTGCGTGGTGAGCTGACCGCCGAAGAGGCCAGATTCCATCCCAATAAAAATCTCATTACCCGCGCGCTGGGCGCAGATGAGCAGGTGCAGGCCGATCTGTTCTCTTTGCAGGTCAAGCCCGGCTCGTACCTGCTGCTGTGCAGCGACGGACTGAGCAATGTGGTCTCCGATCAGGAGATCCTTTACGAGGTGATACACGGCGAACAGGCGGACACCTGCTGCCGCCGGCTGCTGGACATCGCCATCAAACGGGGCGCACCGGACAATGTGTCCGTGGCCCTAATCCAATGCTGAGGGAGGTGAAACACATGGATCAATACATCGGAAAACTGTTGGACAACCGCTATGAGATCATTGAGCTGATCGGTGTGGGCGGTATGGCCAAAGTCTACAAGGCCCGCTGTCACCGACTCAACCGCCTTGTGGCGGTGAAGATTCTGCGGGACGATTTATCCCACGATGAAGATCTGCGCCGGCGCTTCAATGCCGAGTCGCAGGCGGTCGCCATGCTGTCTCACCCCAACATTGTCGCTGTGTACGATGTCAGCCGTTCGGACGAGAACAACTATATCGTCATGGAGCTCATCGACGGCATCTCTCTGAAGCAGTACATGGATAAAAAGGGGAACAAGCTCAACTGGCGCGAGGCGCTGCACTTCATCACCCAGATCGTCAAGGCGCTGGGTCACGCCCACAGCCGGGGCATTATCCACCGAGACATCAAGCCTCACAATGTGATGGTGCTGCGGGACGGCAGCGTGAAGGTGGCCGACTTTGGCATCGCCCGGTTGACCAACGCCAGCAGCAGCACGCTGACCAAGGACACGCTGGGCTCGGTGCATTACATTTCTCCCGAG
>JAGBTC010000086.1 GCA_017631545.1 Oscillospiraceae bacterium | reverse complement strand
TCGCCCCCAACCTTCTGGGTAGAGGTGACCATACCCTTTCCAAAGGCCTTGTGCTGCACCATGTCCCCTTTGCGATACTCGGGCATAGGTGCGGCAGAACTTGCCGTGCCCGGGGAGGTCACTGGCTTTTTCCCCGGCAATGGGTACTTGGATGCACCGGAGGCAGGAGCACGGTAAGAGGTCACGCCGGACGGGGCGCGCCCGGCGGTGCGGTAAGGGTTGGAATAGCCCTCGTAGCCCGAGGTGCGGCTGGGGATACCGCCTTCCCAATCATTCTCGTCCCGGCTCAGGAAGCTGCGGCCAGAGCGCTCCAGATATTCCCCGGGAATCTCCTCCACAAAGCGCGAGGGGCGGTTGGAGCTGGTGCGGCCAAAGAGCATACGCTGGTTGGCACAGGTGAGGTAAAGCTTTTGCTTGGCGCGGGTCATGGCCACATAACAAAGCCGCCGCTCCTCCTCCATTTCCTCCGGCTCCCCGATGGAACGGGTGCCGGGGAACAGGCCTTCCTCCACACCTACCACAAAGACCACAGGGAACTCCAGACCCTTGGCCGAGTGCATGGTCATCATGACTACACAGTCGTCCCCGGCGTCATGTCCGTCCAGATCGGTGTAAAGGGCGATCTCGTCCAGAAAGCCGGACAGAGACGGCTCATCCCCGGCATTTTCCAGATAGCCGTTAATGGAAGTGAGCAGCTCGCGCACATTTTCAAGGCGGGTGCGATCCTCCACGGTATTTTTGCCCTCCAGCATCACAGCGTAACCGGTGCGGGCGATCAGCTCCTCATAAAAATCAGGCAGATCCATCGTGCCGGACAGCCCACGCAGCTGCTCCATCATCTCAGCAAAGGCAGACAGCTTGGCCGCAGAACGCTGCAGCTCGGGATACTGGTTGGCGTGGCTGACCACATAGTACAGCGAGCGCCCCTCTCCCTGGGCAATGCTCTGGGCGGTGTCCACCGTCTTGTCTCCAATGCCCCGGGGCGGATTATTGATGATGCGGCGCAGCCGCAGATCGTCCTCCGGGTTATTGAGTACGCACAGATAGGCCACCATGTCCTTGACCTCCGCGCGGTCAAAAAAGCGGGTGCCGCCGATGATCTTATAGGGGATGCCATTGCGCTTGCAGGCATTTTCCATCTGGTTGGACTGGGCGTTCATGCGGTAGAGAATGGCGTGGTCTTTCCATGCAATGCCCTTGGAATAATCGTCCAGAATACGCATGGCCACATACTGCGCCTCGTCGTTTTCGTTCATGGCGGTATAAAGCTGCAGCTTGTCCCCTTCCCCTGCCTTTGTCCACAGCTCCTTGCCCTTGCGCCCCTGATTATTGCGGATCACGGCGTTGGCGGCGTTGAGGATATTGCCGGTGGAGCGGTAGTTCTGCTCCAGACGGATGACCCGGGCGTTTTTATACTGCTGCTCAAAGGACAAAATATTCTCAATGGTCGCGCCCCGGAAGCGGTAGATGGATTGGTCATCGTCACCCACTACGCAGAAGTTCTCGTATCCACCCGCCAGCGTGGAGGCCAGCAGGTATTGCAGATTGTTGGTGTCCTGATACTCGTCGATGAGCACATAGCGGAATTTGCGCTGATAGTAAGTACGCACCTGCTCGTCCTGCTGGAGCAAACGCACCGTGTGCAGGATGATATCGTCAAAGTCCAGCGCGCTGGCCTCCCACAGGCGGCGTTCATACTCGGCATAGATCTGGGCGATCTTTTCCTTGCGGAAGTCACCGGAACGCCGACACTGCGCCAGATACTCCGCTCCCAGCTTCATCTCGTCCTTGGCGCGGGAGATATAGCCCAGCACCGTACGGGGCGGGAACTGCTTGTCGTCGATATTGTTCTCCTTGAGAAT
>JAGBTC010000085.1 GCA_017631545.1 Oscillospiraceae bacterium | reverse complement strand
TGGTAAGCACCTCCGCCTCCCCCTCGGTAATGAGGATGGAGTTTTCGTAGTGGGCAGACAGGGAGCCGTCCCGCGTCTTGACGGTCCAGCCGTCTTTCAGTACGCAGATGGCTTTGTCACCGGCGTTCACCATTGGTTCCACTGCCAGCGTCATGCCCGGCGCGAGGCGCGGACCGTGACCGGCAGGGCCGTAGTTGGGGACATCGGGCGCTTCGTGAAGCTTGGCGCCCACCCCGTGTCCCACATACTCACGCACCACACTGCAGCCGTTTGCTTCCACATACTGCTGCACCGCATGGGAGATGTCGGACACCCGGAAGCCCGGTCGGGCAAATTTGATGCCCTCCCAGAAGCTCTGCTCGGTGACGGCGATGAGCCGCAGCGCCTCGTCACTCACCTTGCCACAGGGGAAGGTGGCGGCGCAGTCACCGTGGAAGCCGTCAACAAAGGCGCCTACATCAATGCTGACGATGTCGCCTTCCTGAAGCACCCGGGATCCGGGGATACCGTGGATGACCTCGTCATTCACCGAGATGCAGGCCGACCCGGGAAAGCCGCCGTAGCCCAGAAACGAGGGCTTGGCGCCGCAGCTTTTGATAAAGTCGCGTACTGCCTTGTCGATCTGCTTGGTGGTGACGCCCGGCTTGACCATGGAGCCGGCCAGCGCCCGTGCCTGAGCGGTGATCCGCCCGGCCTTACGCATGGCCTGGATCTCTCGGGAAGACTTGAGTGAAATCAGCGTGACACTGTTCACTTTCCCATTGCCTCCATGACCGCGGCGGTGATGCCGTCGATAGTGCCCGTGCCGGGCACCTCGCGCAGCAGTCCGCGCTTGCCGTAGTATTCCTTCAGGGGTTCGGTCTGCGCGTGGTAGACCTCCAGACGGCTGCGTACCGTCTCGGGGGCGTCGTCCGCACGCAGGATCAGCGCTCCGCCGCAGGAATCGCAGATGCCCTCCTGCTTGGGCGGAATGGTCTGGATATGATAGGTCGCGCCGCAGGCGGGGCACACCCGGCGTCCGCCCATGCGATCCTCAATGTCCTTGTCGGGCACTTCCAGAGAGATCACATGGTCAAACACGATGCCGGCCTTTTCCAGCGCCTCGGCCTGAGCCAGGGTGCGGGGCACGCCGTCGAGAATGTAGCCCTTCTGGCAGTCGCTCTGGGCCAGCCGCTCGGACAGGATCTGCATGATGAGATCGTCCGGGGCGAACTTGCCCGCGTCCATCAGCGCTTTGACCTGCAGTCCTACCTCAGTGCCGTCCTTGATGGCCTGACGCAGGATGTTTCCGGTGGAAATGGTAGGAATGTCCAGCAGCTCGCTCAGCTTTGCCGCCTGAGTTCCTTTGCCGGCGCCGGGGGCGCCCAGCAGAATCAGCTTTACACCCATAGGTCGCTCCTCTTACTCAAGGAAGCCCTTGTAGTGACGCATGAGCATCTGAGCCTCCAGTGCCTTGACGGTCTCCAGAGCAACACCAACCACGATGATGACGGAAGTGCCGCCAATGCCCAGGCTGGCCACACCGATCAGGTTGCCGGTGATGATGGGAGCCAGAGCAATGACACCCAGATACAGCGCGCCGAACATGGTGATCTTGTTGAGCACCTTGGTGATGAAGTCGGCGGTGGGCTTACCGGGACGGAAGCCGGGGATAAAGCCGCCGTTCTTCTTCAGGTTGTTGGCAACCTCAACGGGGTTGAAGCTCATGCCGGCGTAGAAGTAGCTGAAGCCCACGATCAGCAGGAAGTAGACCACGCTGTAGAACACACCGGCGCTGTCAAACACAGCCAGGAACTTGCCCCAGAAGGTATCGGGGTCGCTGGAGCTGGGGATGAACGCACCAATGGTGGCGGGCAGAGAGGCGATGGATTGGGCGAAGATGACGGGCATAACGCCGGACATATTCACCTTCATGGGGATGTGGGTGGCCTGACCGCCGTACATCTTGCGGCCCACAACGCGCTTGGCGTACTGCACGGGAATGCGGCGCTCGGCGTTGGAGATATACACGATGAATACGACCATGGCCAGCATGCCCACGACCACCAGGATGGCGGCCCACCAGGGCATGGTCACCGTGCCCGCGGGCAGGTTTTCCTTGCCATACAGGCGCACGCCGTTCCACAGCATTCCGACCAGCTGAGGACCACGGGAGACGATGCCGGCAAACAGGATCATGGAGATGCCGTTGCCGATACCAAACTCGGTGATCTGCTCACCCAGCCACATCAGGAAGGCGGAGCCAGCGACGAAGGACAGCACGATGACCAGTCCGGCCCACAGGCCGCTGACGCCGTCCAGCACCAGCAGATTGTAGGACTTGATCATGCTGTAGTAGCCGAAGCCCTGCAGCAGGGCGATCGCCACGGTGGTGTAGCGGGTGATGGAAGCGATCTTCTTGCGGCCTTCCTCGCCGCCCTCCTTGGCCAGCCGCTCCAGAGCAGGGATGGCCACGCTCAGCAGCTGGATGATAATCGAGCTGTTGATATAGGGCTGGATGGACAGGGCAAAGACCGTAGCCATGGAGAAGGCGGAGCCGCTCATGGCGTTGATCAGATCGAAGATGGTGCCGCTGCGGCTGTTCAGGTAGTCGCGCAGCATCTCAGCGTCGATGAAGGGCACCGGCACAGCGGCGCCGATGCGGAAGATCAGCAGCGCAAAGACGGTAAACAGGATCTTCTTACGCAGCTCGGGAATCTTCCAGGCGTTACGGATGGTCTGGATCATTTAGACCACCTCCGCCTTTCCGCCGGCAGCCTCGATCTTCTCTTTGGCAGAGGCGGAGAAAGCGGAAGCGCGGACAGTCAGCTTCTTGGTCAGGCTGCCGTTGCCCAGGATCTTCACGCCGTACTCGCACTTGGAGAGGATACCCTTCTCCAGAAGATCGCTAGCGCTCACGGTGGCGCCGTCCTCAAACTTCTCCAGAGCGGAGAGGTTCACGGCCTCCAGACGCTTGGCGAAAATGTTATTGAAGCCACGCTTGGGCAGGCGGCGCACCAGAGGCATCTGGCCGCCCTCAAAGCCCACGCGGACACCGCCGCCGCTGCGGGCCCACTGGCCCTTGTGACCGCGGCCGGCGGTCTTGCCGTTACCGGAACCCTTGCCGCGGCCCTTGCGGTAGGCCTTGGGGTTGGAACCGGCAGCGGGAGAGAGATCATGCAGATTCATTTCGCGCACCTCCTATTACTTTTCCTCGGTCACCTGGAGCAGATAACCGATCTGGGCGATCTTACCCTTGGTAGCCGCGTTGTCGGGCTGCACGGTGGTGTCGCCGATCTTGCGAAGGCCCAGAGCCTCGGCAGTCGCCTTATGCTTGACGATGCGGCCGTTCAGGCTCTTGACCAGCTTAATGTTCAGATTAGCCATTTTGAACGTCCTCCTTAACCCTGGATCTCTTCCACGCTCTTGCCGCGCACGCGGGCGACTTCCTCGGGAGTCTTCAGAGACTTCAGACCCTCAAAGGTAGCGGCCACCACGTTCTGGGGATTGTTGGAGCGCAGGCACTTGGAACGAATGTCCTTGATACCGGCAGCCTCCATCACGGCACGCACGGGGCCGCCGGCGATGATGCCGGTACCCTCGGCAGCGGGCTTCATCAGCACGCGGCCGGCGCCGAACTCACCGATCACCTCGTGGGGGATGGTGGTGCCGGACAGGGTCACGTTCACCATGTTCTTCTTGGCATCCTCGAT
>JAGBTC010000084.1 GCA_017631545.1 Oscillospiraceae bacterium | reverse complement strand
TCAGGTGGCTCAGGTCAAGCAGGAGAACTCCCAGCTGTCCAATGCCATCGAAAACAAGGATGACCCGGGTGTGCTGGAATCGGTGGCCCGGGACAAGGGATTCGTTGGGGCGCAGGAAAAGTTGTTTATTGACCCAATGAACTGACCATTTCACAGCGTTTACATCACAAGGAGGATTTGTCGGTCGATTATGGAGTTTGGTGTAGGTTCTGTTGTAGAGGGGAAAGTGACAGGTATCACAAAGTTCGGAGCGTTCGTGTCCCTGCCCGGAGGAAAGTCCGGTCTGGTACATATCTCCGAAATCGCCTATTCCTATGTGAATGAGGTGTCTGAGTTTCTGCAGGAGGGGCAGGAGGTCAAGGTGAAGGTCATCGGCATCGATGAGTCCAACCGGATCAATCTGTCCATTAAAAAGGCTATGGATCCGCCGGTCAGACCGGCTAACGCGGCGCCCTCCGGTGCCCGTGCACCCCGCAGCTTCGGGGGCAATGGCGGCTCGGGCGGCCGCAGCGGCGGCTTTACGCCCCGCCCCGCCGCACCTGCAAGTCAGGACATGGATTTCGAGGACCGACTCAAGCAGTTCATGCAGTCCTCGGACAGCAAGCTGTCCGAGCTGCGCTATATGGAAAAGAAGGGCAGCTCCCGCCGTGGGGGCGGCCGCCGCTGAAAAGAACAAAACCGCGCTGCCTTTGGCAGCGCGGTTTTTTGCTTAAACGGCAAAAAAAGAACGCCCGGGCCGGGCGTTCCATGCCAGGAGAATAGAATGAACTGGCTGCGCGTCGCGCATTGCTGAGCTGCAAGTAGAAAATACCATAATTTTCCAATTTAGTCAACGGGAGATTTTGTCGAAGGGAGGGCGACAGTTGCTTTTGGCAAAATAGACAGGGGATACGGGTCGAACAGGAAGATTTTTCAAAAATTCTACAAAAAAGTGGTGCAAAGGGTAGCGGGGTATGGTATACTAATGCTAGGCAGCGGGTGCAATCCGCTGCAAACCCAAACCGGCCCCCTCGGGGCGAAAGGAGCTGACACGCATGAAGTTCACATTCACCGACAAAAAGATCGACCTGCCCAAGTCCGTACACACCTATGCTGAGAAAAAGGTGGGCAAGCTGGACCGCTACTTCCGGGAGGACGCCGCCGCATCTGTCACATTCAGTGTGGAAAAGGACCGCAACAAGGTGGAGATCACCGTGCGCTCCGGCGGAACGATCCTGCGCGTGTCGGAGAGTACTTCGGATATGTTCGCATCCATCGACTCTGCCGTGACCATGCTGGAGCGCCAGATCCGCAAGAACAAGACCCGGCTGGAAAAACGCCTGCGTCAGGGCGCGTTCGAGCGCAGCGTGGACGAGGAAAGCTCCTTCGTCCCTGTGGCGGAGGAGGGGGAGTACGACATCGTGCGTACCAAGACTTTCCCCATCAAACCCATGACCCGAGACGAGGCGATTTTGCAGATGAATCTGCTCAGCCACAGCTTTTATGCCTTTAAGGACGAGGCGGCCGGCGGCGCTTTCGCTGTGGTCTATAAGCGCAACGACGGCGGCTACGGCCTGATCGAGGACGAAAGCTAAGGATACGCACACTTGCAGCCGGGGAATCGTTCCCCGGTGTGAGGAGGGGCGGCCGAAGGGTATTCTTGAAATTTCACCATGATACTCTTGCATTTTTAACGCAAACAAGGTATAATTCATGTATCCGCGCACAAGTGTTTTTGCCCCACGGACAAAAGACTTGTATTTTGTATTGTAAAGGAGACAACTACCATGAGCATGAAGAAGATTCTCGCGTGTGTCCTGTCCGGCGCTATGATGCTGGGCGTCCTGGCCGGCTGCGGCAGCGCCGGCAGCACCTCCGGTTCTCAGGGCGGCGAAAAGGTCGTCAAGATCGGCGTGTTTGAGCCCACCTCCGGTGACTCCGCCTCCGGCGGCAAGAAGGAAGTGCTGGGTATGCAGTACGCCAATGTGGAGACCCCCACCGTCACCGTGAACGGCGAAGAGTACAAGGTTGAGCTGGTCATTTCCGACAACGGCTCCACCACCGATAAGGCGCCTTCCGCCGCCTCCAACCTGGTCAGCGCGGGCGTGAGCCTGGTGCTTGGCTCTTACGGTTCCGGCGTGTCCATGGCCGGCGGCCCCATCTTCAACGATGCCGGCATGGCTGCCATCGGCGTGACCTGCACCAACCCCAATGTCACCGCCGGCAACGACTACTACTACCGCATTTGCTTCCTGGACAACTTCCAGGCTGATGTTCTGGCCAACTTCGCCATGGATAAGTTCGACGCGGATGTGGCCTACCTGCTGGGCGAGACAGGCAACGAGTATGACCAGGGTCTGGTGGCCTTCTTTGAGCAGGTGTTCACCGCCGCCGGCGGCACTGTCATCAAGAAGTCCTTCCCCACCAACAACTCTGACTTCACCACCTATCTGAACGAGGCCAAGGACGCCGGTGCCGATGTTATCTTCACCCCCGTGTCCATCGCCTACGCCACCCAGATCATCAC
>JAGBTC010000083.1 GCA_017631545.1 Oscillospiraceae bacterium | reverse complement strand
GAAGGCTTCCGACTTCATGCAGATCATCAACGCTGCTAATCAGGATTAAGCGTCCGAGCCGTTATGCGCAGGCTGGATGGACTGGAGTGAGGAATGCAAACCAAGCAAGCCTGCTTGCTGTTTGTGTTCCGAATCGGAGGGAAGCCAGCCGTCGCGCATAGGCGAGGCGTGATACCAAGAGTACAGATTCAAATCTGTTCAAGAAAGGTACTTGTTATGAAAACACCTACCACCCTTATCATCATGGACGGCTTCGGCCTGTCCGATTCCACCGTTGGCAACGCCGTACGCGCGGCTAACACCCCCAATCTGGACGCCATCTTTGCCCAGTCCTCCGGCTGCCGCCTGTCCGCCTCCGGGCTGGATGTGGGTCTGCCCGAGGGGCAGATGGGCAATAGCGAGGTGGGCCACACCAACATCGGCGCCGGCCGCGTGGTGTTTCAGGATCTGCCCCGCATCTCCCGGGATGTACAGACGGGCGCGCTGTTCTCCAACGGCGCCTTTATGGAGGCCATGGACAACTGCCGGGAGTGGGGCTCGTCCCTGCACCTGATGGGTCTGCTGTCCGACGGCGGCGTCCACAGCCACATCAACCACCTGTTTGCGCTGGTGCAGATGGCCAAGGAGCAGGGTCTGGACAAGGTCTATATCCATTGCTTCCTGGACGGTCGCGATGTCCCTCCTGCTTCGGGCAAGGGCTTTGTGGAGCAGCTGCAGGCCAAGCTGAACGAGATCGGCGTGGGCAAGATCGCCACCGTCATGGGCCGCTTCTACGCCATGGACCGCGACAAGCGCTGGGATCGTGTGCAGCGCGCCTACGACGCCATCGCCCTGGGCGAGGGCAACTTTGCCGATGATGCCGCCGCGGCGGTGCAGGTCTCCTATGACGCCGGTGTCACCGACGAGTTTGTGGAGCCGGTGGTGTGCCTTAAGGACGCCGGCGTGAAGGAGAAGGACTCCATCATCTTCTTCAACTTCCGCCCCGACCGCGCCCGGGAGATCACCCGGTGCTTTGTAGACGAGGACTTCACCGATGTGGAGCGCAAGGCCGGCTTTATGCCCGTCACCTTCATCTGCACCACCGAGTATGACGCCACCATGCCCAATGTCACCGTGGCCTACCCCCGTCAGAAGCTGGACAACATTTTCGGCGAGTATATCAGCCGTCTGGGTCTGACCCAGCTGCGCATCGCCGAGACGGAGAAGTACGCCCATGTGACCTTCTTCTTTAACGGCGGCGTGGAACAGACCTTCCCCGGCGAGGATCGCTGCCTGATCGCCTCCCCCAAGGTGGCGACCTATGACCTGCAGCCGGAAATGTCCGCCTATGAGGTGACCGAGGAGGCCGTCAAGCGCATCGAAAGCGGCGCTTATGATGTGATCATCCTCAACTTTGCCAACTGCGACATGGTGGGTCACACCGGCGTGATGGAAGCTGCGATCAAGGCCGTGGAGGCCGTGGACACCTGCGTGGCCAAGGTGGTGGAAGCCACCTCCAAAATGGGCGGCATCTCCCTGATCACCGCCGACCACGGCAACAGCGAGCAGATGGTGGATACCGACGGCTCGCCCTTCACCGCCCACACCACCAACCTTGTCCCCCTGCACATCGTAGGCGCCAATGTGAAGCTGCGTGACGGCCGCCTGGCCGACATCGCCCCCACCATGCTGGATCTGATGGGTCTGGCCAAGCCCGAGGAAATGGACGGCGAAACCCTCATTTGCCAGTAATTTCCCTGTTTTTTCGTTCCCTCTTGTGGGAAACACTCCCATATGCTATACTTTACCCGCATGAATAAGCGGAGCGCGCTCCGCCCCAATTTGAAAGGAGTTTGATTCCAATGAAGCAGATGATCGAGATCGTTGATGTCCTGGGTCGCGAGGTCCTGGACAGCCGCGGCAACCCCACCGTTGAAGTTGAGGTTTATCTGGAGGACGGTTCCATGGGCCGTGCCGCCGTTCCCTCCGGCGCTTCCACCGGTATCTATGAAGCCTGCGAGCTGCGCGACGGCGACAAGAGCCGTTACCTGGGCAAGGGCTGCGAGACTGCCGTGAAGAATGTGAACACCGAGATCGCCGAGTGCCTGATCGGCATGAACGTTCTGGACCAGACCGCCATCGACAAGGCCCTCATCGAGCTGGACGGCACCCCCAACAAGACCCGTCTGGGCGCCAACGCCATTCTGGGCGCTTCCATGGCCTGCGCCAAGGCCGCTGCCGAGAGCCTGGGCGTTTCCCTGTACAACTACATTGGCGGCACCAACGCCAAGCAGCTGCCCGTGCCCATGATGAACATCCTCAACGGCGGCGCTCACGCCACCAACAATGTGGAGATCCAGGAGTTCATGATCATGCCCGTGTCCGCCCCCTCCTTCCGCGAGGCTCTGCGCCGCTGCGCCGAGGTGTTCCACACCCTGAAGAGCGTGCTCAAGGAGAACGGCACTCCCGCCGCCGGCGTGGGTGACGAGGGTGGCTACGCCCCCAACCTGAAGAAGGACGAGGACGCCCTGAAGGTCATCGTGGCTGCCATCGAGAAGGCCGGCTACAAGCCCGGCGAGGACTTCAAGATCGCCATCGACGCCGCCTCCTCCGAGTGGTGGGACGAGGACAGCAAGTCCTATATCCAGCCCAAGTCCGGCCGCAAGCTGACCCAGCAGCAGCTGGTCAACATGTGGAAGAAGTTCGCCGACACCTACCCCATCATCTCCCTGGAGGACGGCATGGCCGAGACCGACTGGGAAGGCTGGGCTATGCTGACCAAGGCCATCGGTGACCGCGTGCAGCTGGTGGGCGACGACCTGTTCGTGACCAATGTGTCCCGTCTGGCCACCGGCATTGAGAAGAAAGTGGGCAACGCCATTCTGATCAAGGTCAACCAGATCGGCACCCTGACCGAGACCTTCGACGCCATCCAGATGGCCAACCGCGCCGG
>JAGBTC010000003.1 GCA_017631545.1 Oscillospiraceae bacterium | reverse complement strand
TCGGGGGTGGATACCTCCAGATAGCCACGCCGACGGAACAGGCGGATCAGGCGGTTTTGCACCTCTCGCCGCTCCTGACACTCGGCAAACAGCCGATCCCGGGTACCCTCCGGGGTGTTAACGGTCATTCTCACAGGTATTAGTCTCCTTGCAGATATAGATGGGGCGCCCCTTGACCTCCAGATAGGTCTTGGCAAGATACTCGCCCAGAATGCCGATACAAAGCAACTGCAGCCCACCGATCAGCAGGATAATACACACCAGCGACGGCCAGCCGGCCACCGGGTCGCCAAACATCAGCGTACGCACAACAATAAACAGAATAAACACCAGCGCCAGCAAAAAGCAGGCCAGCCCCGTGACCACCGCGATGGCCAGCGGCGCAGCAGAAAAGGCCACGATGCCGTCAATACTGTAGAGCAGCAGCTTCCAGAAGGACCACTTGGTCTCCCCCGCCGCGCGCGCTACATTTTCAAACTCCAGCCACTTGGTGCGATAGCCCACCCAGCCGTACAGACCTTTGGAAAAGCGGTTATACTCCCCCATCGCCAGCAGGGAATCCACAAACTGGCGGGTCATCAGCCGGTAATCCCGGGCACCGTCCACGATCTCGGTTTTGGAGATACGGCGCATCAGCTTGTAAAAACAGCGGGCAAAGAAAGAGCGTATGGGCGGCTCGCCCTTGCGCGTCACCCGGCGGGTGGCCACGGAATCGTAGCCCTCGTTCTTAATGGCGTCCAGCATTTCCGGCAGCAGCGCGGGAGGATCCTGCAGATCGGCATCCATGACCACAACATAATCCCCTACTGCCCGGTCAAAGCCGGCATACATGGCCGACTCCTTACCGAAATTACGGGAAAAGGACACATACTTCACCCGCGCATCCTTTTCGGCAAGCCCCTTGATAACCGGAAGCGTTTTATCCCGCGAGCCGTCGTCCACGAAGAGAAATTCAAACTCGTAATCACTCAGCTGGGCGGCAACACGGGTGACCTCCTCATAAAACAGGGGGAGCACCTCTTCTTCATTGTAGCAGGGTACGATCACCGATATCTTTTCCATCCAGTCACCTCCGGTGGCAGGCGCTTTAGTCCTTTAACGCTTTACCACGCTAATATACTACATTATCTCAAGCTTGTCAAGCCGCACTCCTCGGCACGATATACAAAAAAGAGGGCGCGAAGCAGTCGGTTTTCTGCTCCGCACCCAATTTTGACGCACATGGGCACGTGCAACGCAGCTTACGTCACAATCGTACCACTTTTTGCCCGATTTTACAACTGTTACCGGGCATTTAGAACATGGAAAACAGGTTCATCTGGCTGGAATCGGGCATGGAACCGAAGGCACCCGCCGCCTTGAGCAGGTCGATATGGGTCTTGGACACCTTGGGGCATGCGGCAGACACCTCTTCAATGGAGATGAACTGCTTTCCACGGCACTGCTCCTGCAGGGATTCCGCCGCTGTTTCTCCCAGACCGGCCACGCTGACAAAGGGCGGCAGAAGCGTCCCCTTCTCCTCGTCCGGAAGAAAGTTGATCGCGTGGGATTTATAGATATCCATATGCTCAAAGCGGAAACCGCGCAGATAGAACTCATAGCACACCTCCAGCGTGGTGTACATATCCTGCTCCACCGCGGAGGGATTTTCCTTGTTCTTGATCTCGCGCATCTTGCGCTGCACCGTATCCATGCCGCGGCACATAAACGCCTCGTCAAAGGCCTTGGCGCGAATGGAGAAATAGGCCGCGTAGAAGGCCAGCGGACGATGCACCTTGAACCACGCAATGCGGAATGCCATCATAACATAGGCCACAGCGTGGGCCTTGGGGAACAGGTAGGCGATCTTCTTACACGAGCCGATGTACCAGTCGGGCACGCCGGCGGCTATCATCTCGTCCTCCGCACCCTCGGGCAGGCCTCTGCCCTTTCGCACGCTTTCCATGATCTTAAAGGCGCGCTTTGGGGGCATCCCCTTGGAAATGAGGAACAGCATAATATCGTCACGGCAGCCGATGGCCTCGCTGACCTTGGCCGTGCCCGAGGTGATCAAGTCCTTGGCGTTGCCCAGCCACACATCCGTACCGTGGGAAAAGCCGGACAGCCGCACCAGAATATCAAACTGGTCGGGCTGGGTATCCTCCAGCATACCGCGCACGAAGCTGGTGCCGAATTCCGGAATGGCCGTACCGCCGGTGGGGCCGAGTACAGGATCGTTCTCATAGCCCAGCGCCTTGGAGGTCTGGAAGATGGACATGGTGTCCCTGTCATCCAGCGGGATCTTCTGGGGGTCGACCCCGGTGATGTCCTGCAGCATGCGGATCATGGACGGGTCATCGTGCCCAAGCATATCCAGTTTGAGTAGATTTGACTCCATGGAGTGATATTCAAAATGGGTGGTGATGATATCGCTGGTTGGGTCGTCAGCTGGGTGCTGCACGGGACAGAAGTCGTAGATCTCCTTATCCTGAGGAATGACCACCATGCCGCCGGGGTGCTGACCGGTGGTGCGCTTCACTCCGGTACAGCCGGCCGCCAGACGGGTCATCTCCGCCTTGCCGGCGGTGCGAAGCCGCTCCTCCAGATACTTTTTTACGTAACCGAAGGCGGTCTTTTCTGCCACCGTCCCCACCGTCCCCGCACGAAACACGTGGGTCTGGCCAAACAGCTCGAATGTATAGCGGTGTGCGTTGGCCTGATATTCTCCGGAGAAGTTCAGGTCAATATCGGGCACTTTGTCGCCGCCGAAGCCGAGGAAGGTCTCGAAGGGAATGTTAAAGCCGTCCTTGGCATAGGGTGTGCCACACTTGGGACACACCGTATCGGGCATATCCGCGCCGCAGCCATAGGGATGCTCGGGATCCTGCGCGTAATCAAAGTCGGAGTGCTTGCAGTTGGGGCAGCGGTAGTGGGCAGGCAGCGAGTTGACCTCGGTAATGCCTGACATAAACGCCACCAGCGACGAGCCCACCGAGCCACGGGAACCCACTAGATATCCATGCTCCAGCGAGTTTTGCACCAGCTTCTGGGCGGACATATAGATCACATCGTACTTGCAGCGGATGATATCATCCAGCTCTGCATTGATACGATCTACTACCAGTTGGGGCGGCTGGTCGCCATACAGGTCATGGGCCTTGCCCCACACCAGTCGCTTCAGCTCTCCGTCTGAGTCTTCCAGTTTGGGGGCAAACAGTCCTTTGGGCAGCGGCTCCACGCTGTCGCACCAGTCCGCAATGAGGTTGGTGTTGGTGACCACTACCTCATGGGCAGTCTCCTCTCCCAGATAGGAAAACTCCTCCAGCATCTCACCGGTGGTCTTGAAGTAGATGGGCAGTTCGCTGTCCGCATCCTCAAAGCCCTTGGAGGCCAGCAGGATGTGGCGATAGATCTCGTCCTCCGGGTCAAGGAAATGCACATCGCCCGTGGCACACACGGGCTTACCCGTTTCCCTGCCCAGCTGTACAATGACCCGGTTGAAGTCCTGCAGCTCCTCCTGTGTGTCCACAGTGCCGTTTCGCAGCATGAACATATTGTTGCAGATGGGCTGGATCTCCAGATAGTCATACCACCCGGCAATGTGTTTGAGTTCACCGAACTCCTTACCCTCCACCAGCGCCCCGAACAGCTCACCCGCCTCGCAGGCCGAGCCGATGATCAGCCCCTCGCGGTTTTCATCAATCAGGCTCTTGGGCATGATGGGATAGCGTTTGAAATGCTCCAGATGGGACAGGGAGATCAGC
>JAGBTC010000082.1 GCA_017631545.1 Oscillospiraceae bacterium | reverse complement strand
GGCTGATCCCCGGGTCAAGGCGGTGCTGATTCAGCGCTCCCGTGGGTATGCAACCCGTGCATCCCTTTCCGTGGCGGAGATTGGCCAGATGTGCCGGCGCATCAAGGCGGTCAACCCCAACGTCAGCATTTTGGTGGACAACTGCTACGGCGAGTTCGTGGAGGAGCTGGAGCCCACGCAGGTGGGCGCGGATCTGGTGGTGGGCTCGCTGATCAAAAACCCCGGCGGCGGACTTGCCCCTACCGGCGGCTACATCGCCGGACGGCGGGATCTGGTAGAGGGCGCCGCAATGCGTTTGACTGCGCCCGGCATCGGGGGAGAATGCGGCTGCACGCTGGGACAGAACCGTCTGCTGTATCAGGGGCTGTTCCTTGCACCTCATACGGTGGCGCAGGCGCTGAAAACAGCCGTATTTGCCGCCGGCGTGATGGAACGGCTGGGCTATGAGACCCAACCCACCTCGCGTGAGGTGCGCCACGACATCATCCAGATGATCCATATGAAGCAGCCCGAGGCGCTGAAGAAGTTCTGTAAGGGCATTCAGTTTGGTGCGCCTGTGGACTCCTTCGTTACGCCCGAGCCGTGGGCCATGCCCGGCTATGACAACGATGTGATCATGGCGGCGGGCGCCTTCGTGCAGGGAGCCTCCATCGAGCTGTCTGCCGACGCTCCCATGCGCGAGCCGTACACCGTCTATCTGCAGGGCGGTCTTACCTATGAATCCGGTCGCATCGGAATTCTTCTGGCGGTGCGCGAGCTGCTGGGCGAGGAATGATGCTGTTTTGAAACGAGCCGTGGCGCGCATACCCTGAATAGAAGGGGGTGTGTGCTGTGGTGAGTGATGTTGTGTGGTGGCTGCGCCGGCGGCTTTATCGGCACAGGCTGCGAAAAAAAGGTGGCCACGCTCTGCTTTGGACGGTGTTGGCCGCGTTGTTGCTGTCTTTTGGCATCATCAGTTTTTTGGAGCTTCGGCTGCGTCCCGTGGCCGCACAGCTTGCGGTGCATCAGGTACACAACCGGGTCACCGCTTTGCTCAACGCCGCCCTGTATGAGATTCCGCTGGACTATGACGCGCTGGTGCGGTTGGAGCAGGAGGAAAGCGGTGGAGTGCTGGCCATTACCACCGATCCCGGTCAGATCAACCTGCTGCGAGCCCGTGTGTCACAGGCGGCGCTGGAGGCCATCGCGGCGGTGGATGTTCACACCATGGGTGTGCCTCTGGGCAGCTTGTTTGAGCTGGATCTTCTCTGGGCCCTTGGCCCGACCGTCCGGGTACGAAGCCTCACCGCAGGAACGGTAAGCACACAGGTGCGAAGCGAATTTCTTTCTGCCGGCATCAACCAGACGCTGCACCGCATCCTCGTGGATGTGACCGTGCCGCTGACGGTGCTGCTGCCCGGAGATCGGGCACAGACGCAGGTAAGTACCACCGTATGCCTTGGAGAGACGGTGGTGGTGGGCCGCGTGCCGGAGACCTATTTGAATTGGAGTGGGAGCCTTGGATTACAAACAGGAGATCGAACGGCTGCGCCGGGAATTGGAGCAGGCGGGGTATGAGTACTATGTGCTTGACACCCCTACTATGTCCGACCGGGACTACGACCTGAAGCTGCGCCGTCTGGAGGAGCTGGAGCAGGCCCATAAGGAGCTGATAACCCCCGAGTCGCCTACCCAGCGCGTGGGAGGCAAGCCGGTGTCCGCCTTTGGCGCAGTGGAACATCCCGTTGCTCTGGAAAGCTTGCAGGATGTGTTCGACTTTGACGAGCTGCGCCAGTTTGACCAGCGCGTGCGCGCCGTCACCGGCGATGTGACTTATGTGGTGGAACCGAAGGTGGACGGTCTTTCCGTGGCGCTGGAGTATGTCCACGGACGCTTTGTCCGGGGCGCGACCCGCGGGGACGGACGGGTAGGGGAGGACGTGACGGAAAATCTGCGTACCATCCGCTCCATCCCACTGCACATTCCAAACGCCCCTGCACGGCTGATCGTGCGCGGCGAGGTGTTCATGCCCAAGAAGGTGTTCCACGCGCTCAACGAGCAGCGTGAGCGCCGGGGAGAGGCGCTGTTTGCCAACCCACGCAACGCGGCGGCAGGCTCGCTGCGCCAGCTTGACCCCAAAGTGGCCGCCGAGCGGCGGCTGGATATCCTGATTTTCAATGTGCAGCTGGCCGAAGGCGAACACTTTATCGACCACATCCAAACGCTGGACTACTTGAAAACAAAGGGATATAAAGTAATTCCCCATTACAGCTGCACCTGCATTGAGCAGGTGGTGGAGTGCATCACAAGCATCGGTGAGGGGCGGGAGGATTTTTCCTTCGACATCGACGGCGCGGTTGTCAAAGTAGACGACCTTGCACAGCGCACGCAGCTGGGCAGCACCGCAAAGTTCCCCAGATGGGCAGCCGCTTATAAGTATCCTCCGGAGGAGAAGCCTTCCCGGCTGCTGGACATCGTGGTGCAGGTGGGACGCACTGGCGTGCTGACCCCTAAGGCGGTGCTTTCTCCCGTGCGTCTGGCCGGTACCACCGTAACCAACGCCACCCTGCACAATCAGGACTTCATTAGCGAAAAAGACATTCGCATTGGCGATACGGTCATGGTACGCAAAGCCGGGGAGATCATTCCTGAGATCCTCTCTGTTGTCATGGAGCAGCGCCCCGAGGGGACAAAGCCCTATCATTTACCCGACGCCTGTCCCGTGTGCGGCGCACCCGTAAGCCGTGACGAGGACGGGGCGCACATGCGTTGCACCGGCGCGGAATGTCCGGCGCAGCTGCTTCGCAATCTGGCTCACTTTGCCAGCCGGGACGCCATGGACATCGAAGGACTTGGCATCGCGGTGGTGGAGGCGCTGGTGGGGGCGCAGTTGGTGAAAAGCCCTGCTGACCTCTACTTTCTGGAGCCGCAGTCGGTGGCCGCGCTGGAGCGCATGGGAAAAAAGTCGGCAGAAAACCTCATCGCCGCCATCGAAACCTCCAAGCAAAATGACCTCGGGCGGCTGCTGTATGCCTTTGGTATCCGTCAGGTGGGACAAAAGGCAGCCAGGAATATCGCCCGCCATTTCGGCACGCTGGAGAAAGTGGCCAACGCCACAGTGGACGAGCTGATGGCGGTGGATGATATCGGCGCGATCACTGCAGATAATCTGCGCGGCTGGTTTGACAGCGAGCAGAGCAAGCACCTGATTCGTCGTCTGGCGGACGCCGGGGTGAATATGAGCGCGCAGGAACAGGGTAGCGACCGCCGCTTTGCCGGCATGACCTTTGTGCTGACCGGGGCGCTGGAGCGCTTTACCCGGGACGAGGCCAGCGCATTGATTGAGGAACGCGGCGGAAAAGCATCCGGCTCTGTATCGAAAAAAACCACCTATGTGGTAGCCGGAGAGAACGCCGGTTCCAAGCTGAAAAGGGCCAATGAGTTAGGTGTCCCTGTTTTGACAGAAGAAGAATTTGAGCAAATGCTGCACTAAATAAATGTATGCGCCCCCGTCGGTCTGACGGGGGCGCTGCCATTTGCTTATCAGCCTTTGGCCATTCTGTTTTTGTCAAACGACGGGTTGTAGAGATACACATTCTTTTGATCCAGCTTCTCCTGCACATTACGCAGACACTCGCCAAAGCGCTGGTAGTGGACGATCTCCCGCTCGCGCAGGAAGCGGATAACATTGTTCACATCCGGGTCGTCGGACAGGCGCAGAATGTTGTCGTAGGTCTTTCGCGCCTTCTGCTCTGCCGCCATGTCCTCGGTCAAATCGGCCAGCGCATCGCCGGTGGATTGAATGGAGGCCGCCGTCCATGGGAAGCCGGAGGCGGCGGTGGGATAAACGCCGGCCGTGTGGTCTACGAAATACGCGGCAAAGCCCGGGTTGGCCTTGACCTGTTCATCCGTCAGATCCCGGGTAAGCTGATGGACAATGCTGGCCACCATCTCAAGGTGGGACAGCTCCTCGGTGCCGATGTCGGTCAGCAGACCCTTGGCCTGTGCAAAGGGCATGGCGTAGCGCTGGGACAGGTAGCGCATGGATGCGCCCAGTTCGCCGTCCGGCCCGCCGTACTGGCTGATGATATAGGAAGCCAACTTGGGATTCGGGGTGGCGATCTTTACCGGGAACTGCAGCTTTTTTTCATAAATAAACATTTACTTCACCTCGTTATGCTCAAAGTTCCAGGGCCACGGATCGTTGAGCCAGGTGTACTTGCTGTCGTTAGCCGCCTGCTCGCGCAGCAGTGGGCCGCCGTTCTTTTCCACATTCTCACGGGCGGTCTTTTCCATGGCCGTGTACTGCTTGAACAGGGCAAAGGCCTCCGCGTCCTCGGGATGGGTATCCAGATACAAAGCCAGCTCCTGCAGCACAAAGCAAAGGGCCTGCAGCTCGCCCAGCGGGCCGTCGGACACCTTGCTGCCGGGAATGGCAAGGTGGAAGGGCAGATTCAAAGCAGGGAAGAGGGTACCGTTGCTCAGTGCATCACGCTGACCGTAACGCGGGCTGCCCACCTGCTGGAAGGGGACATAACCCGTGGCCAGCGGCGCGCAGGAGGGCAGCGTACCGCAGCGATCCGGGCAGCGATCGGTGCTGCCGTTTTCCATATTCACTTGCGTTCCTCCTATGGGATAGATTTGGGGGAGCAATCCCCAGGGCATTCTATGACCTTCCCGCGGCCGGAGTGTTCCGAGACAGGGGAAGGGGGCAGAGGATTTGTGCCATAAGACAGGCAAATTCCATTCCAGAGGTTTCCTAAACGCAATTTTTGTGGTAAAATGAAAAAAACGCCCCTTACATATCCGCTCTCCTGCGCTCATAGGATGGTGCAGGAGAGGAGTGACCACAGTGAATAAGCATATTTTTGTTCCTGTATTTCTGCTTATTGCCATTATTTCAACGATTTTCCCAGTTTCTTTTGCCACAATGATAAATACGCATACGACAGCACAGCCGGGGTACACCCTGATCCTTGACGCCGGACACGGCGGGGAGGACGGAGGCGCACTCTCCTTGTCCGGAACAAAAGAGAGTGCGGTCAATCTGGCGGTGACCCGGCGACTGGAGCTGCTTATGGGTCTGCTTGGCGTGGAGGGCGTGATGCTGCGCCAGGAGGATGTCTCCCTGCACAGTGAGGGGGCAAACACCCTGCGGGAAAAGAAGGTCTCTGACCTGAAAAATCGGGTGGCAGCCATCCGGGCGCAGGAGAACGCGTGGCTGATCTCCATCCACCAGAATAGCTTTCCAGACCCGCGCTACTCCGGCGCACAGGTGTTTTACGCGCCCACGCAGGGTTCCCAGACGCTGGCGGAAACCATGCAGGAGACACTGCGCTGTGCTCTTGAACCAAGCAATAATTGTGTGAGCAAGCCCATTGCAAGCACGATTTACCTGATGAATCATATCAACTGTCCGGCGGTGCTGGTGGAGTGCGGCTTTTTGTCCAACCCAAGGGAAGAACGCCTGCTGACTACGCCGGGCTACCAGACAAAGCTGGCCGTAGCACTGACCGGCGGCTTTTTGATCCACCAAGCAACTTTGACGCAGGGAGTGTGTACTTGAATGAAAGCAAAAAGCTTGTTTTACTGCACAAATTGCGGAAATGAAACACCGAAATGGGACGGGCGCTGTT
>JAGBTC010000081.1 GCA_017631545.1 Oscillospiraceae bacterium | reverse complement strand
TATGCAGGGTCAGTTGATAACGGGGCGTGGCGAAGCTTGGTATCGCGCTTGGTTCGGGTCCAAGAGGCCCCGGGTTCGAATCCCGGCGCTCCGACCAAAATTCCGGTAACCACATTTGTGGTTACCGGTTTTCTTCATTTTTTGATGCAGGAGACATTGCTATGATCAAAAAGATTAAAGAGTTTATAGGAAAAGAAGCCGTCCTTTGTGTTGCAGCAGGTTGTGCTGTTTTGACGATGCTCCTTGTTCCGCCCGATCGGGAATACTTGCATTACATTGATTTTCGGGTACTATGCCTGCTGCTATGTCTTATGGCTGTGGTTGCGGGTCTGAAGGCCATCGGAACATTCCATTGGTTGACCTATCAGATACTTCACCGCATTCATAACGGACGTATCCTAAGCGTTACATTGGTCTTACTTGCGTTTTTTTGCTCTATGTTTGTTACAAACGATGTTGCACTGATTATCTTTGTTCCCTTTACTATCATGCTGCTGGACCAACTGGACTGCAGAAACAGCATTATGCCCGTAACGGTATTTCAGACCATTGCAGCTAATCTGGGCAGTATGGCCACACCGGTTGGTAATCCCCAGAACCTTTATCTTTATGCGTTCTATAACATGGGCATTCGTGACTTTTTCTCGGTTACTGTGCCCCTTACCGCAGTCAGCCTGATCATATTATCCCTCTCGTCTATCCCGCTCCTGCCGAAAACATTGCCAGAGCAAAAGCTGGAGCGTGCATGCATTAGCAGCATCCGAAATTTGGTGAGCTATTTTATCCTTTTCATTTTGTGCTTGCTCACTGTTTTCAGAATGGTTCCTTACCCTATAACAACGGGAATCACCGTTGCGGTACTCTTACTGATTGATCGGAAACAGCTAAAAGAAATTGACTATATGCTGCTGCTGACATTTGTCTGCTTCTTTGTTGTGTCGGAAAATCTTGGACGCATAGAATCCATTCGTGGGTTCCTGCAGCAACTTCTTGAGTGGAATACGCTGGTCACTGCTGTGGGTACCAGTCAGGTGATCAGCAATGTGCCTGCAGCGGTTGTGTTGTCCGGATTTACCGACCAGTGGCGAGAGATGCTTGCCGGTGTCAATATCGGTGGTCTGGGTACGCCGATTGCGTCGCTGGCCAGTCTGATTACCATGAAATATTACATGGGGTTGCCCGGTGCGAAGCTTACAAAATTTCTCACTTACTTTATGACAGCAAACCTGATCGGTCTTGCTGTGCTGCTTCTTGTTTGCCGAATCATCTGACATGAAGGTAAAAGCAGTCTGGTTTATGGCCATTACATTCTGATCAGAGAAGCACATCCACCGGGTTGCCGGTGGATGTGTTCTTTTTACAGGAAAGATTTGACAGCGGGCATGCTTCGGGTTAAAATAAAGCCAGAAAACCGCAGCGCATGACAGGTGCGGGAAGGAGGAACGCTATGAGCCGTATCATCACCATTGGTCGTCAGTTCGGCAGCGGAGGGCGTGAGCTTGGCCGCCGTCTGGCGCAGGAGCTGAAGATCGAATATTACGACCGGGAGATCCTTGGCCGGATCGCGGAGGATACCGCCCTTGCCGAGGAGTACATCCAGAATGTGCTGGAGCGTCAGCCCCACAATCTGCTTCCCATCACCGTGGGGCGCAGCTTTGCTTATGTGGAGAACTATGCCTTCCAGCAGGCGCAGTCGGTCTACCAGTCCCAAACCCGCATTCTGCGTGAGTTGGCGGAAAAGACCGATTGTGTGATCATCGGCCGGTGCGCGGACTATATTCTGCGCGAGCTTAAGCCGCTGCGTATTTTCGTCTACGCGGACGACGAAAGCCGGGTGCGCCGCTGCATGGAGCATCGCCGGGAGGACGAGGCCGCTGTGACCGAGAAGCAGATGCTGCGCCGCATACGCTCCATGGACAAGGAGCGTACCCGTTACTACGATTTCTACACCGGGCTGAAGTGGGGCGACAAGAACAATTACGACCTGTGTGTGAACACCTCCGGCAAGGTGATCAAGGAACTTGTACCTGCTATTGCCAAGCTGTTTGATTGACCGACCAACCGTTTTCCTTTGCGGGCGTATCCTTTGGGATACGCCCGTTCTTTTTGTTTGCAAAAGGGAATACACTGAACTGATAAAAGGTGGTGGAGGGGAAGCGGATGCAGACTACATACGGACGGGAAAGTCGACAGGAGCGCAGCCGAAAACAGCGGCGTCAGCGCCGCGCGGTCAGACAGCTGCGCCAGCTTCTCGTGTGTCTTGCGGTATTCGCACTGGTATTTGTGGGGAAAGGCGTGTGGCCGGAGCAGACCGCACGTATGGGGCAGCAACTGCTGCAGATGCTGCACGCGAACACGGACGTGCGCGGGCTGTTTGTTGGCCTGGGGAGCGTGCTGTCCGGGGAGGAGACCTCGTGGAGGGAACTTGGTGAGCTGTGCGTGGCGGTATTTGCCCCCGGTGGGCGGCAGGAGCAATGGCACTATACGCCCCGGCAGCAGCCGATCTACAGCCCGATGTGGCGTGAACAGGAGCAGGGGGCGGTGCCTGTATCGGTACAGGAGCCGGAACC
>JAGBTC010000080.1 GCA_017631545.1 Oscillospiraceae bacterium | reverse complement strand
TTGCTGGTTGCGGTGATGTGCGTATCGCTGCTCCCGGTCAACGTGTTTGCGTGGAGCAACATGACCCACGTGAATAGCGCCGACCTGATCCTGCTGGAGCTGCAGCGCGCGGCCAAGAGCAGAAAAGACGGCCGTGCCGGTGTCACGGTGCACGCCCCCTATGACGGCCAAGGATATTCCTATCTGATCCCGGAGGAGTTCCAGGATGCACTGTTCCAATATCCGGACGCCTTCCGTGCCGGTTCTCTGGGCCCGGACTTCTATCCGGACATCATCATCGGTCAGATGTACATCCATCCCGAAGATGCGGATGTGAATTCCGGCGATTGGATCACGCTGCTGGTCGACTCCGTGAACCGCCTGCCCAAGGATAGCTCGGAGCGCAAGGAGGCCCTGGCCTTTACCCTTGGCTATATGCTCCATTACTGCGGCGACCTGTTCGGTCATGACTTTATCAACACCTTCTCCGGCGGCCCCTATCCCGACCTGACCAAGGTGGAGTTTCTTAACAGCGCCAACCGCAACCTGAACAACATCCTGAGCCATATGTCCGCTGAGGCCTATATGGACCGTCAGGTGAACCGGGATTTCTACAGCAAAAACGATTATCTTGACATTGCGGCCCCCATTCAGTTCGTGACGGACACCATGGTGCTCAACGGCAGCACCAACGGCGGCGCGGCCATGATCTTTGGCGAGTATGGCAGTATGCCTCCCCACTTTGAGTATCTGGTGGAGTGGCGCAGCGAACTGTACCTCAAGGCGGAGCAGTGGCGCGACAGCTTTGAGCCCTTCACCATGATGGCGGTGAAGTACCTTGACCGCTGGATAGAGGATCAGGACAGAGCCATTTACGCTCTGGTCGAGTGCTTTGACACCATCGCCAACCGTCTGGTGACGGAAAAGGATCCCTCCACCGTGGACATCATCACGGAAGAGGTGAAGGCGTGGGGCAAGGAGTACGGCTGCTATATTACCGGCGTTCCCGACATCGTGATCGACGGTATTCCCATCAGCCTTGACATCATTGACTTCATTCTGGATGCCATCGGTATCGGCTGGCTCATTGATGATCTGGACGAGTGGCTGGAGGACCTGATCGTAGAACTGGTGCTTTGGGCGACGGGACTGGATCAGGCCGTGGAGGCAATCAAGGACTATGAGGAGCGTTTGAAGGATCCCTCTGTGCAGCTGGATCACGAGGACAACCCCTATATGTCCGGCACAAAGAACTTCCAGGAATTCAAGCAGTACATGGACAAGTACGCAGCGGAGCAGAAGCTGCTCAACGGCAAGACCGCCAACGACCTGATCAATGGCAAGGACGGCGGCGCGCTGGATGCGGCGCTGGATTCCGAGATGGAAGCCTTCTACAACACCATGGCCATGTTCAAACTGGTGCTGATGGGGCCGGACAATTTCACCACCTTTGTCCGTGACCTGACCGGAAGACGTCAGACTACTTATAAGAATAAGACCGCCCACCTGATGGCCACCAGCCTGAAGCTGGAGATCACCACCGCCGACCTGTACACCGCCGGCACCGATGACGACATTTATGCCGTGGTCTATAAGGTCGTGAACGGCCAGAAGAAGGAGTTCATGGTCAAACTGCTGGACAAGTCCGGCCACGATGACTTTGAGTGCGGCGTTACGGACGTCTACGAAGTGGAACTGGTGGAGCCTGTGCGGGTGGATCAGCTGGAAGTTTCCATCATGCAGGTGGACACCAACACCCCGGAAGACGAATGGATCTGCGAGAGCATCAACATCACCCCCATGCACGCCGGCGTGGCGCTGACCGAGACCATCGGAGTGGGCGGCAACAACCGGATGGACTCCGGCTATTTCTGGGATCTGGAGTTCCAGACCGCCATGCAGGCTCGCATGAAGAAGCCCCAGGAGCTGCCCGTTACCACCCTGAAACTGCAGATCCGCACCGGCAAGGCGGGCAGTGCCCCCGGCACCGATGCCAACATCTATCTGGAAGTGTACGGTAAAGCTCCCTCGGGCGGATCGACCTGGGGCGGATCGATCCTGCTGGACAAGCAAAAGAAGAGTTACAACGACTTTGAAAGCGGAGCCAACGACACCTATATCGTCCCCATTTCCACGTACGATCGAACCACCAGAAAGGCCACGGGTATCCCCTTGAACGACCTGACCATTGGTCTCCGGCATGCCGGCAGCGACACCTGGTTGATGAGTGATTTTTGGATCACCCCCTGCTACGGCAACATGGAACTGACCCAGCCGATCTACATTCCCGATGATGTGGAATTCACGCTCGAGCAAAAGAACTATAAGCTTGCAGAGCTGATGCAGGGCTACACCACCCAGAGCTACTGGCTGACCGATCTGTCCTACGAAACGGCACTGGACGGCAGCCTGCTCTCCTACATCAGCAGCATTGACGGCGGTGCCCAGTGGGAGAACAACAAAAACATCCTCTGGTCCGATACGGATCTGCGCAGCGGCGTGTTCTTCAAGATCTTCAAGGGCTTTAAGCCTGAGATGGAGTACCGCAATGCCACCGCGGTCCAGCACAAGCCCATGAACCTGAAGGTGGACCTGAGCGGCGTCTGGAACGGCGTGCGTGAGGCCCGCCGTGAGCATGTAGCCGGCCTGAATGCCATGCCCAATGTGGACGGCACGGTCACCTTCACCTTCCTCGATTCCGCGGGCAAGGCGGTGTGCACCACCGACGAAGTCAAGATCGTGAACAACAAGGCGGAACTCAAGGGCTATACCAACAAGGCGCTGGTGCCCGGTACTTACGACGTGAAGGTCACCTATACGGCGCACCGGGACGTTCCCAAGTATTCCGATGCCGAGCAGATCTTTACCAAGGGTCTGCGGGTCGTGGAAAACGGCACCGTGTATGACATCGTTGTGGACGGCGGCTGGGCCGTGCGTCCGGGCGGTGAAAAGGTGAGCAGCGCCAAGGAGGGGGAGAAGATCCTGCTGGTGCGCGCTGAACAGCCCAAGGAACTGGTGTTCACCGGCTGGAGCTCCGTGCAGGATAAGCCCGAGTACAAGATCGTTCCTCTCACGGACAAAGACCCCAGCGTTACCGCGGGTACCTGGTCCTTTGAACTGACCGGCCCGGTGCACATTGTGGCCAACTATAAGACGGTTGCCAAGATCGAAGTGACCAAGAAACCCACCAAGAATATCTACTACGCCGGCGAGGCCTTTGATCCCACCGGCATGGTGGTCAAGCGCGTGTTCACCGACGGCACCAGCGAGGTGCTGAAGGATACGGAATATTCCCACAATGCCTCTGCGTATAATCCCCTGGTCGCCGGTCAGACATCGGTTACCATTTCCGCTCACGGCAAGACCGTCGCGGTGCCTGTGACGGTGGTCGCCTCTACCACCGTGTCCAAGGTCAAGTTCTCTGTGTCCGGCTTTGAAAAGGGCGGCAACATCGCCAACTTCAAGGTGAATATCAATACCCCCGGCATCGAGTACACCACCATGGGCAATGTGACCGACTTTGACCTGCGCGACAGCGGCAACAACAACCTCACTTCCGGCACCTTTAAGGAGGGTACGGAGTACGGTATCTTCATTGCCTTCCGCGTGTCGAGCAAGTACACGGCCAACTTCAATGTGAAGGAGGACGTGACCCTCAACGGCATGAAGCCCGTCGAGACCCGTGCCTCCAACGGCAGTTATATCGTGCGATTCAACGTGAGCAAATTTGACCTGCCCAAGGACGATGTGACCACGGAGACGCCCAAGCAGGATCCCACCCAGCAGGGTTCCGGCAAGGAAGAGCCCACCGCCACCAAGGTGTCCGATGTGAAGTTCGCCATGACGGGCTTTGCCAAGGACGCCAATGTGGCTGACTTCAAGGTCTCTCTGGCCACCCGCGGCACGCAGTTCACCACCACGGGCAACGTGACCAACTATGATCTGCGTGACGAGAGCAACAACGTGGTCAATTCCGGCACCTTCCAGGCCGGCAAGAAGTACACCGTTTCCATCGCCTTCAAGCTGGAGAACGACTATGTTAAGGACTTTGAGCTGAAGGACGTGACCCTGAACGGGGCCAAGCCCACCACCAACCGCAGTGCCAATGGCAGCTACATCGTGGCCTACGAGGTCATCTGCCCCGACACCGTGTTGGAAACGGAGAGCTCCAGAGAAGTGATCGAGGGCGAGAAAGACGAGGAGACGCCCGGTGCAGGTGCGCCCGGCGGCACTTCCGGTGAAGCGGTCGACCTGCCCTTTACCGATGTGGCCAAGGATAACCCCTACGCCAAGGCGGTCAAGTGGGCCTATGAGAACGGCATCATGAGCGGCTATAATGCCACCACCTTCGGTGCAAACGACACTTTGTCCCGTGCCATGGTGGTGCAGGTGCTGTACAACAAGGAAGGCCAGCCTGCCATCAGCGGCACTCATAATTTCCCCGATGTGAACAGCAGCGAGTGGTTCAACAATGCGGTCACTTGGGGTTCTCAGAAGGGCGTTGTGGGCGGCTACGGCGACGGTCGCTTTGGGCCCAACGACAACGTGACCGTGGAGCAGCTGGTGCAGATCCTGTACAACTACGCCGGTCAGCCGGAGGTCACCGGTGATCTGAGCGGCGTTGGCAACTACAGCGGCTGGGCTGCTAAGGCTTTGACCTGGGCTGCTAACAACGGCATTTTGGACGGCGTTACCTTCGACAATGCCACCGGTAACGCGGCCCGTGCGCAGACCGCACAGGTCCTGATGAACTATCTGACCAAGTAACATGTGCAAGCAAAGGGCGGCGGCGGATGATCCGCCGCCGCCTTTTGTAGTGTGAGAACGAGGAGAAAGAGGGTACGGATATGGCAACGGAGAAAATCCAGAGACC
>JAGBTC010000079.1 GCA_017631545.1 Oscillospiraceae bacterium | reverse complement strand
GAGTTCCTGTGGCAGGAGGGCCACACCATGCACGCCACGCAGGAGGAGGCCCGGCAGGAGACCGAGCAGATGCTCAATGTCTACGCCGACTTCCTGGAAAATGTGCTGGCCATGCCCGTGGTCAAGGGCCGCAAGACCGACAAGGAGAAGTTCAACGGCGCGGAGGAGACCTACACCGTGGAGTGCATGATGCACGACAAGAAGGCCCTTCAGTCCGGCACCAGCCACTACTTTGGCGACGGCTTTGCCAAGGCCTTTGACATCACCTACACCGGCAAGGACAACACCCTGCACTATCCCCACCAGACCAGCTGGGGCGTGTCCACCCGTATGATCGGCGGCATCATCATGACCCACGGCGACAACAACGGTCTGGTGCTGCCCCCCCGTATCGCCCCCATTCAGGCCATGGTCATCCCCGTGGCCCAGCATAAGGAGGGCGTGCTGGACGCCGCCACCGATCTGCTCAACCGCCTGACCGCCGCCGGCGTGCGCGCCAAGATGGACGACTCCGACCAGTCCATGGGCTGGAAGGCCGCCGAGTACGAGATGAAGGGCGTGCCCCTGCGCGTGGAGATCGGCCCCAAGGATATGGAGAAGGGCCAGTGCTGCATCTGCCGCCGTGACAGCGGCGTGAAGGTGTTCGTCCCCCTCGCTGAGCTGGAGGCCACCGTGGCCAAGCTGCTGGACGAGGTGCATGACGGCCTGTTCCAGCGCGCCAAGGCCAATCTGGAAAACAACACCCGTACCTGCCTGACGCTGGAGGAGGTCAAGGACTTCATCCAGACCCAGGGCGGCTTTGCCAAGACCATGTGGTGCGGCGAGCTGGAGTGCGAGCTGAAGATGAAGGAGGAGGCCGGCGTGTCCTCCCGTTGTATGCCGCTGGTGCAGGAGAAGGTGTCCGACACCTGCGTGTGCTGCGGAAAGCCGGCAAAGCACATGATCTACTGGGGCGTGGCCTACTAAGCCCGCTCCGACCGCATCTGCGATCCGTTTGTGTATGAAAAACCCGCCTGTGCCCAAGGGCACAGGCGGGTTTTGGGCTTAAAAGAGCGACATATCTGCCCGGACGAAGTAGCCCTGGGGGTACTTGCACACCTCGCAGTTGGCCTGGGGCAGCTTGGCCTCCACCACATGGCCGCAGTTGAGGCAGACCCAGCGCACCCGATCCTCGCTGGAAAACAGCTGTCCGCTCTCCAACAGGTCGGCAAAGCGGCCGAAGCGGTCGCCGTGGGTTTTTTCGATGTCAGCAATGGTGCCAAAGTGGTGGGCGATCTCGTCAAAGCCCTCCTCCCGGGCCACCTGGGCAAAGTGCCGGTAGTCGTGCTCCCACTCCTGATATTCGTTGTGCTGGGCGGCACGCAGCAGCCCGACGCTGTCCGCGCGCAGATCCACGGGGTAGGTGCCATCCACGGTGATGGTCTGGCCGGACAGGGGCTGCAGATGGCGGTAAAACAGCTTGGCGTGCGCCAGCTCCTGCTTTGCGGTGAACAAAAACACCTGCTCGATCACATACAGCCCCTGTCCCCGGGCAACCTCCGCGGACACGGTGTAGCGGTTTCTGGCCTGACTTTCTCCGGCGAAGGCACGCATCAGATTTTGCGCCGTTTGGCTTCCTGCAAGGTCAACAGACATTTCATGCACTCCTTTGTTCTGGAATACCTCTACTTTGCCCCATTGTCCGGGGTTTTAGACAGGGCTTGCCTTTTGGCGCGCAATCGGGTATAATATTGTCAATTTTACAGGGGACAAGACACCCTTGTCCCGGGGTGTTACATTCAGAGGAGGCGTCCTTACCTATGAAAGTAAAAACCAACCTGACCATGCTGTGCGACTTCTACCAGCTGACCATGAGTAACGGCTATTTCCGCGCCGATCTGGCTGAGCGCATCTGCTACTTCGATCTGTTTTACCGCTCCGTTCCCGACAAGGGCGGCTTCGCCATCGCGGCCGGTCTTGCTCAGGTGGTGGAGTACATTCAGTCCCTGCGCTTTGACGAGGAGGACATCGCCTATCTTCGCTCCAAGGGCTGCTTTGACGAGGGCTTTTTGGACTACCTGCGAAACTTCAAGTTCACCGGCGACATCTGGGCCGTGCCCGAAGGCACCCCCGTTTTCCCCAACGAGCCCATCATCACCGTGCGCGCCCCGGCCATTCAGGCCCAGTTTATCGAGACCTTCCTGCTGCTGACCATGAACCATCAGTGCCTGATCGCCACCAAGTCCAACCGCATCGTACGCGCGGCGGAGGGTCGGCCGGTGGCCGAGTTCGGCTCCCGCCGGGCACAGGGGGCGGACGGCGCCATTCTGGGCGCCCGGGCCAGCTACATCGCCGGCTGCGCCGCCACCGCCTGCACCATGGCCGACCAGTGGTTCGGCTCTCCTGCCACCGGCACCATGGCCCACTCCTGGGTGCAGATGTTCCCCGACGAATATACCGCCTTTAAGACCTACTGCCAGCTCTACCCCAACAACGCCACCCTGCTGGTGGACACCTACAATGTCCTCAAGTCCGGCGTGCCCAACGCCATCCGTGTGTTCAAGGAAGAGCTGCTGCCCAAGGGCATTACCAAATGCGCCATCCGTTTGGACAGCGGCGATCTGACCTATCTGTCCCGCAAGGCCCGCCAGATGCTGGACGAGGCCGGGCTGACCGACTGCAAGATCCTTGCCTCCAACGCGCTGGACGAGTACATCATCCGCGATCTGGTGCGTCAGGGCGCGCGCATCGACTCCTTCGGCGTGGGCGAGCGGCTGATCACCTCCCGCTCCGAGCCGGTGTTCGGCGGCGTGTACAAGCTGGCCGCCATCGAGGATGCCGACGGCACCATCATCCCCAAGATCAAGATCAGCGAAAACCCCGCCAAGATCACCACCCCCCACTTCAAAAAGGTGTACCGCATCTTCTCCAAGGATTCGGGCAAGGCAGAGGCCGACCTGATCTGCCTGCACGACGAACAGATCGACTTCACCCAGCCGCTGGAGCTGTTTGATCCGGACGCCACATGGAAGCGCAAGACCTTCACCGATTACGAAGCTCAGGAGCTGCTGGTCCCCGTGTTCCAGAAGGGCAAGCTGGTGTACGACCTGCCCGACCTGCAGGCCAGCCGCGCCCACTGCCAGCGGCAGGTGGACGCCCTGTGGGACGAGGTCAAGCGCTTTGAGAACCCCCACAACTACTATGTGGACCTGTCCCAGAAGCTGTGGGACATCAAGCACGCGCTGCTCAACCGCAACGGAAACTGACCGAAAAAACCGCTGTCCCATGACCAAAGGGTATGGGACAGCGGTTTTTACACTTCCTTATACATGGCGCCGGCGTCCGCCTTGCCCACATTGTCGGCGACCACCAGCACCTCCACCCGGACGGTGCGCTCACCAAAGCGCAGCTCCAGCACATCGCCCACCTTCACATCGTAGCTGGCCTTCACCGGCCGGCCGTTGGCGGTGACCCGGGCGTTGTCACAGGCCTCGTTGGCCACGGTGCGCCGCTTAATGAGTCGGGACACCTTCAACCATTTGTCCAATCGCATACTTGTACCTCCAAAAAGCAAGCGGCAGGGAAATTCCCTGCCGCTCTTTTTCTTTTTGCGTATCGCTTACTTGGCGACGGCGTCCTTCAGAGCCTTGCCAGCCTTGAACACGGGCACCTTGGTAGCGGGGATCTTGATGGTCTGCTTGGTCTGGGGGTTGCGGCCCACGCGCTCCTCGCGCTTCTTGACCTCAAACGCGCCGAAGCCAACCAGCTGCACCTTCTCGCAATCAGCCAGAGCGGCGGTGATCACTTCGATGGCGGCGTTGACAGCAGCTTCCGTGTCCTTCTTGGACAGGCCAGCCTTCTCGGCGGCGGCATTGATGAGTTCAGCTTTGTTCATTTCTAATTTCCTCCTTCGTATTTTCGGCCTTGGCCGGGGATCACAATATTACTTAAAGCGTCTGCGACGCAGTTAAGTCACTTTTGCGCCTCCTGCGCGCGGAAATCACGGATAAATTCGTCGGTAACGCGATTGAGCGCCTGCTCCGGATCGACGCCCAGCAGGCGGCTCATCTGTACGGCGGCAAACAGCAGCCGGCCGACAGCCAATTCTCCGTCCTCAGGGTTGTCCAGCCCGGCGGCACTCTCGCACACCGCCTGTCCCTGCACCTGCGCGTCCGGCCATTGATACCCGGCCTTCTGCGCCTTTTTCTGCACCTTTTCCGCCCGCCAGAGAGCCGGCAGAGTGCGGGCCACGGCGTCCATGGTGTCCGCGCCCGTGTGCTGGTGCTTTTCCTTCTTTTTCAGCTCCTCCCAGTTGGAAAGAACCTCCTGCGTGCCGGACACCTGCACCTGCCCGAACACATGGGGATGGCGGTAGATCAGCTTTTTGCAGATCCCGTCGGCCACCTGCTCCAGCGTCAGGCCGTTTTGCTCCTGCTCCAGCACCGTGTGGAACACCACCTGCAGCAGCACATCGCCCAGCTCTTCCTTCAGTCCGTCCGCATCCTTGCGGTCGATGGCCTCCAGCACTTCGCACACTTCTTCCTGAAAGTCGCGCCGAATACTCTCGTGGGTCTGCTCCCGATCCCAGGGGCAGCCACCGGGGCCACGCAGGACATGAACGACCTGTACCAGGTCGTTCACATCATAGAAGTCTTTATATTGAAAATTTACCACAGTTTCCCCTTCTCTGCAAGACATTTTTTGTATTTTGTTTCAAATTTTCAAAATTTTCGCGATTTTTTCGCCCTTTGGCATCAACATCACATCATCTCTGGAGACTGCCTTCAAAGCCAGTACCAGCACCAGATAAACTGCCACTGCCGCGCAGATGGCCACACCAACCGCCACCAGGTTGCCTGCCGCTCCCGACACCAGTCCATGCACCGCCCAGGCCGCCGCGCCCATCAGCACCGAGGCCAGCAGCGGGCGGGCAAACACGCGCACATAGCCGCCCACCGAGCACAGCCGGTACAGCAAAAGCAGGTTCAGCACCAGCGTCACCGCATAGCACAGCAGCATACCCAGCGACGCGCCGTAGATATTCAGCTCCGGGTTGGCCACAAGGAAGTAGTTCGACACGATCTTCACCGCGCCGCCGGCCAGCACCGTAAAGATGGGCAGCTGTACATAGCCGTGGGCCTGCAGCACCGAGTTGCTCACCAGCACCAGACACACGCACACGGCGGTGGGGGCGAGTACGGCCAGCAGCGGGCCGGTGATGGAAACATCGTACTTGGGGTAGAGCAGCTGCATGATCGGCCCGGACAGCGCACACAGCCCCACCCCCATGGGCAGCGCCAGCAGCGCCGTCACCCGCAGCACCGAGCCGGTGATGCGCCGGGTCCCCTCCCGGTCGTGCCGGGCAAGGGCGGCGGACACCGCCGGGATAATGGCGGCGGTAAAGGCGGTCATGAACGAGCTGGGCAGGTTATACAGGCTCAGCGCCACGGCGTAGTTGCCGTACAGGGTGCGGCTGGCCGTTTCGCTCATACCCAGCGCGTCCTGCAGCCGTCCCAGCACGATGGCGTTGTCCAGCAGGTTGATCACCGGCACCAGGGAGGTGGACAGGGTGATGGGAATGGCGATACGCAGCAGGTTTTTCAGGATCGTCCCGCTCCCCTGCGCCCGGTCCTCACCGGGTCGGTAAGTGTGCCGCCGGGTACGCAGGTAGTTTACGCTCATGTACACCAGCGCCAGCATCGTACCCACAGTCACGCCCGTAATGGCTCCGGCGGCGGCCAGGGAGGTCTGCTCCCCTTCGGCAAAGCCGGCGGCAGGCTGGCTCATCACCAAAGCGGCCAGACCCAGACCGAGAAACAGCTTGCACAGCGCTTCCATGATCTGAGACACGCTGGTGGGCGCCATATTCATGTGCCCCTGGGCATAACCCCGGAAGGCGGACAGACAGCCCACGCACACCACGGCAGGGGCCAGCGCCCGGATACCGGGAGCAGCGTGGGGATTGTTCATCCTTCCTGCCAGCCAGTCGCCCCCCAGCCACATGATGAGGAAGGACAGCGCGCCCATGGCCACAAAGGCGCTCAGGGCCACGCGAAACACCTTCTGCTTCTGGTTGTGCCTGCCCAGGGTATTGGCCTCGGACACCGTTTTGGACAGGGCCACCGGCAGGCCGGCGGTGGACACCGTCAGCAGCACGGAATAGATGCTGTAGGCGCTGTTGAAGTCCGTCGCGCCCTCTTCCCCAAGGATATTGAACAGGGGGATCTTGAACAGCGCGCCGATCACCTTGACGATGGCAATGCCCACGGCAAGGATGGCCACGCCGCCGAACATGGTATTTTGTTTGCTTTTCCCGTTTCCGGACGGGTCTGCCGGTCTGGACATGACGCTCGCTCCTTTTTTCACAAATGCCCTCAGCCAAACAGCAGGGGCAGGGCGTATTCCTCCACCTCAGCGCGCACCCGGGCAAGGTCGATGGTGGAAAACACCCCATTTTCATATATGACCTGTCCCCGGGCCATATTCATCACCACATTGGACGGCTGGGCGGAATAGACCAGCAGCTGAGCCGGATCGTGGCAGGGGGTCAGGTTGGGGGCGGACAGATCCACCAGGATCAGGTCGGCCACGCAGCCTTCGGCCACCCGTCCGGTGTCCGTGCGCCCCAGCGCGGCCGCGCCGTTCACCGTGGCCATCTCCAGCGCGTCCCACGCCCCCATGGCCAGCGGATCGCGCTGCGCGCCGCAAGGCAGGCAGGCGGCCAGCTTCATGTCGGAAAACAGATCGGCGCCGTTGTGGGAGGACATTCCATCGCTGCCCAGCGCCACATTCACCCCCGCCTGCTTCATGCCAGGGATCGGGGCAATGCCCGAGCCAAGCTTCAGGTTTGACCAGGGGTTATGCACACAGGTGACCCCCTTGTCCTTCATCAGCTGCCAATCCTCCGGCGTGGTGTAAACACAGTGGGCGGCAATGCCGCCGTTGTCCCACACGCCGTATCGGTCCAGCGCCTGCAGGGGGGTGGCGCCGTTGCGCTCTATGCTCCCGTGATGCTCGGACACGGTTTCGGACACATGCACATGCATACGCAGGCCGTGCTCGCGCCCGTAGTCGGCCATCCACCGCCACAACGGGGCGTTGGAGGTGTACTCGGCGTGAATGGACGCATCCACCCGGATCTGGCCGCCGTTGTACCCGTGCCATTGCTCGGTCAGCTGACGCTGGTTGCGGCAGTCGCCGCAGTTGTCCTGGGAAAAGTCCTCTTCCGCGCCGAAGTACACACCGCCGCAGGACAGGTTGGCCGACAGCCCTGCCTTGACGATCTCCTCGGCGATCACGCCGGTACGCATATACATATCGGCCACGCAGGTCACGCCGGTGGCGATCATCTCCGCCAGACCCAGCGCCGCACCGGCGGCCACCGCCCGGTCGTCCAGCCTGGCCTCGGTGGGGAAAATATAGTCGTTAAGCCAGCTGTGCAGATCATGTCCCCCGGCAAAGCCCCGCATCAGGGTCATGGGCAGATGGGTATGGGCGTTGACAAAGCCGGGCAGCAGCACCTTGCCGGCGCAATCGATCTCCCGGTCAAAGTGACCCTGCGGACGGCTTGTCCCCACAAAGACGATCCGCTCCCCTTCCACGCCCACGAAGGCGTTTTTCAGCGGGGTGCGGCTTGCGTCCATGGTCAGCACAATGGCGTTGGTAAACAGAACAGACATGGCAACCTCCACAAAGACGGAAATTGTTTTATCTCAGACAGGCACGCGCCCGTTCCAAATCGCAGGCGCGAACATAGATAGAATACTGATAGGCGCTGTCTGTATTGACCCCAAAACTGCCGGTGCGGCTGCGGCCGCTGGCGGAAAGGGTCGAGCGGGCAGAGGGGTTAAGCGTTTTCACCCGGTAGTCGATACGGTTTTGGGACAGGATATCCCTCACTCGGTTCTGCTCCTGCATGGAAAAGGTGGTCAGCAGCTCCCGGCGGTTAAAGATGGTTATCATAGGCACCTCACAGCTTGCTCAGACAGGCGCGCACCAGGGCGGAGAACTTCTCCCGGGCGGCCACACCGGCGTCCAGCACCTCCTGCTCGCTCAGGGGCTGATCCAGAATACCGGCGGCCATGTTGCTCAGCAGGGTGAAGCCCAGCACCTGCATACCGCAGTGCCCGGCCACGATGACCTCCGGGGCGGTGGACATACCCACCGCGTCGCCTCCCAGTACCCGGGCAGCACGAATTTCCGCCGGGGTCTCATACTGAGGGCCGTAGCAGTAAAAATACACGCCCTCCCGCAGGGGAATATCCAGCTGCTTTGCCGTGTCCCGGGCCAGTTGCTGCAGACGGGGGGTATACAGATGGCTGGCGTCGGGGAAGCGCACGCCGAATTCCGGGAGGTTTTCCCCACGCAGAGGAGATTCAGAGAACATCTTGATGTGGTCGGTGATCAGCATCAGGTCGCCTGCCTGCCAGTCGGTGCGTACGCAGCCGGCGGCGTTGGTGACGATGAGGGTGGTGCAGCCCAGCAGACGCAGCACACGCACAGCGTAGGCAACCTCTTCATAGGAGTAGCCCTCGTAATGGTGCATCCGCCCCTGCATCACAGCCACGGCCTTGCCCTCCAGCGTGCCAAAGACGAACTGCCCCTTATGCCCCGGGGCGGTGGACGCCTTGAAGTGGGGGATATCCCCGTAGGGGATAATCACGGCGTTTTCCACCTCGTCCCCCAGATAACCAAGGCCGGAACCGAGGATCATGGCCACTTCCGGGGAAAAGCCCCCCAGTCGTTCCCGAATGAAATCGGCGCTGGCCTTGTATTGTGCAAAAGTAAATTCCACGCAAAGCGCTCCTTTCGCCCCTATTATTCCATATTGTAGTTTACACGAAACCGACCAAAAAAGCAACCCAAAGCCCAGTTTATGGTCTTTATCTGCGTCACGCT
>JAGBTC010000078.1 GCA_017631545.1 Oscillospiraceae bacterium | reverse complement strand
GTAATTGTTCTTGCAGGTGGCACGGCGACAGCCGTGCCACCTGCCTTTATATAAGGAGAATATTAGGGCTGCGCCCGAAAATGAAATCTCTCCGCTATGCGGGGGGATTTATTGTTTTTGAGGGTCGTTTTCCCTCTTTGCGCTTTCTTCGGTCGGCTATGCATAACATACAATTATTTTCCACCGATTTGATTGACAGCCGGCTACTGCCGTAATATACTGAACATGGCGGTAAAGCCGCTGTTTTCTGAGATTACAGAAAGAAGGAGACTTTCTATATGGAGGCACGCAAACTTCCTGCTCTTGAAGTGAATTTGGACGCCATGCGTACCAACGCACAGGTATTTACCGGCATCTGCGCCAAGTACGGCATTTCCGTTGCCGGCGTCATTAAATTTTCGGACGGCGACCTGCAGGTGGCCAAGGCCTACGCCGAGGGCGGCTGTGCCCAGCTGGCCGTGTCCCGGGCCAAGCACCTCAAGGCGCTGAAGGAGGCCTTCCCGGAGAAGGAGACCCTCCTGACCCGCGGCCCCACCCGCAGCGATATTGAGGACACCGCCAAATATGCCGATCTGAGTCTGCACTCCGATGCTGACGTGCTGCGGCTGATGAACGAAGCCGCCGGCAAGTTCGGCACCCGGCCCGGCATTATTCTTATGCTGGACGTGGGCGATCTACGGGAAGGCGTGGATAACGTGGACGAGCTGGTAGAACTGGCACTGCTTACCGAAAGCCTGCCCAACCTGAATCTGCGCGGCATCGGTACCAATCATGCCTGCCTCAACGGCGTGCTGCCCTGCTGGGATAACCTGACCTTCCTGGTGAACGGCGCAAAGACGGTGGAGCAGGCCATCGGCCGCAAGCTGGATTACATTTCCGGTGGCAGCTCCATCAACCTGCTGCTGCTCAAAGACGGCATTAACACCATGCCGCCCGAAGTCAACCACATTCGTCTGGGCGGCAGCATTGCCAACCCCATGAACATCCGCTTGGGCCGCGGTCTGGTGTTCCCCGGCACGCGCGAAGATACGATTCGTATCACCGCCGAGATCGTGGAGCTCCATGTGAAAGACTCCGCGCCCAAGGGCGAGTCCACCAAGAACTGGGCCGGCCAGACCGTTACCCGTGAGGACAAGGGCCGCCGTCTGCGTGCCATTCTGGCGCTGGGCAGCCAGGATGTGGGGGATGCCGCCACCATGATCCCCGTGGACGAGGGTGTGGAGATCGTGGGCTGCAGCAGCGACCATACCATCGTGGATCTGTCCGACACCGGCCGGGAGTGGAAGTCGGGCGATACCCTGACGTTCAAGGTTCGCTATGCCAATATGCTTTACGCCTTTACAGGGGATCATATCAACGTAGAGTATAAGTACGATACCTGATCGTTCTGCCGAAAGAATAGAGCGGAAAAACCCGATTCCTGGCATGGAAAATCATTGACAATTCCGGTGTAATTAGTATATTATTATCTTGGAATGTTGGGAGGGTATCCCGATGTCCCGCTTTGTCATGTTCGGGCACGGGAATACGCATCAATACGCGGCACTTCCGCTGATGAAAAAAGCAGGGCCGTATGAGTGCAGGAGCAATACTTATGGGTTTTGAAACGATATACCTGCCGCTTCATCGGCAGACCTGAGCCTGCGATGAAACCAACCATTCGTGAACTGATCGCCCCGTATACCTCGGTGTCCATCATCGGTATGTGCAAAAATGCCGGTAAGACCACCGTGCTTAACGAACTGATCCGAGTGCTGTCTGCCGCCGGCTGCGTGCTGGGGCTGACCTCCATCGGACGGGACGGGGAGAGCAAGGATTTGGTTACCGGCACCCATAAGCCGGGGATCTATGTGCGTGAGGGGACCCTTGTGGCCACCGCCTCCGACCTGATCCTCCACCACTGCGATGTGACCCGGGAAGTGCTGGCAAACACAGGCATCTCCACCCCCATGGGGGACGTGGTTATCTTGCGTGCCCGCAGCGACGGCAACATCCAGTTGGCAGGACCGTCCCTGACCAGCCAACTGGCAGCTGTGCGGGAAGCGTTCTTCCGTATGGGTGCCCAAAAGGTCATCATCGACGGTGCGCTCAGCCGCAAGACCCTGTGTAGCCGAAAAGTCACACAGGCCACCATCCTGTGTACCGGCGCATCCTATCATAAAGACATCGACACCGTCATCGAGGACACGGCCTACACCTGTGAGATCCTCACTCTGCCGGAGACAGAGAACGATGTTCTTCGTCAGGCGGTGGAGACCATGCCCGACCCCCGAAGCATTTTGGTCGTGGGGGAGGACGGCATTTGGACCGTGCCGGCAGATATGCCGCCGGAAAAGGCCCTGCGTGACCCGCGCTCGGCCAATGCCAAAGCGGTGTTCTTTGGCGGCGCGTTGTCTGATTTTCTGCTCAAGCCGCTGCTGATGTCCAGCGAAAAGCTGGAGGGGCTGACCTTTGTGGTCAGAGACAGCACCAAGATCCTGATCAAGCAGGAGAGCTTTGAAAAGCTGCAGCGTCGGGGTGTTGCCCTGCAGGTGCTTGACAATGTGAATCTGACGGCTGTCACCGTTAATCCCTTTTCTGCGTACGGGTTCCACTTTCCGAAAGAGGAATTGATGGCCCGGATGGAGGCCCGGGTGGGCCTGCCGGTCATCAATGTCATGGAGGAAGCAACATGATCACCCTGAGTTTCGCGCAAAAGGAAAGCATCGGGTTCCAGTATGTGCTGGACGCGCTGCGAACCAACTCTCCCTACGGGGAGGAGCGGGTTCGGGAGATGACGCCCTTCGGCCGGGACGACCGGGCGGAGCTGCTGCGTCAGCTTTCCAATGTGCAGCGTGTGCTGCAGGGCGAGGCGATGTGTCAAAAGACCCTCGACCGGCTGCTGCGGGTGTTTATGACAGTGAAGAACATTCGTGCCACCGTTGAGAAGTGCCGGGAAACGGCGCTGAACGAGATCGAACTGTTTGAAGTCAAGTGTTTTCTGCTCCGGTGCAGTGAAATGCTGCCTTTGTTCCGGGAACTGCAGCCGGTGCTGCAGCTGGATGGCGTTTGCCTGAAGGATACCGATGAAGCGCTGCAAATACTGGATCCGGAAGGAAACCGCGTGGCCTCCTTCTACCTGACTGACGCAAGCTCTGCGCTGCTGCGCTCCCTGCGTAAGGAAAAGCGTGCGCTGGAGGAGCAGATCCGCAGGGCAACGGGGGAGGAGAAGTCCTGTCTGCAAGCGGCCCGGACACGGGTGGCTGCCGACGAGGAACACGAGGAAGGACGCATCCGTAAGCAGCTGTCTGAGGCGCTGCGCCCCTATATTTCCGATATGCTCCGCAACATGGAAATGATCGGTGAGATCGACCTGACCGTGGAGAAAGCGCGGCTGGCACGCCGGTACGGCGGCGTCATGCCGGAGCTGACGCAAGACACGCTGGACATGGCGGACATGGTCAATCCCAAAGTGCTGGATCTGCTGCGTGATCAGAAAAAGACCTTCACGCCGGTGTCCATCGCGCTGGACAAGGGCGCGGCCGTCATCACCGGTGCCAATATGGGTGGCAAGAGCGTGGCCATGAAAACCATCGCCCTGAACGTTCTCTTGACCCACTGTGGTTTCTTCCCCTTCGCGGCCGAAGCATCC
>JAGBTC010000077.1 GCA_017631545.1 Oscillospiraceae bacterium | reverse complement strand
GAAGAAGGCGTGCATGGAGCCGCCCATGCCCATGTGGAAGCCGGTCTCACGGGCGAAGATCTCGGACAGAGTTCCGTACAGGATGAAGCGGATGGCCAGCTCCTTCACATCCTTGCACTCGCCCAGCTTCTGGGTGGCCTTCAGGCACTTGCCCTCCAGGAAGTTCTCCATCACGCTCATGAGCTGCTCGTCGCTCATCTTGTTGATGGTGGACAGGGACTTGGCCAGGATCTCGGAGTGAGAGCGGTGAGAGCCGAAGGCGAAGTCGTTCTCGTCCAGCAGGTAGGCCTGACCCACGCAGGCGGCCTCCTGGCCGATGGACAGGTGGGCAGGGCCGGGATAGGTGTGATCCACGCCGTTGTAGCTGCCCTGGGTCTTGATCAGGTTCAGCATGGTCTCGAACTCACGCAGCACGGTCATGTCGCGGAAGATGCGGATCAGGTCTTTCTTGGTGTAGCGCTTGGACTTCAGCTCCTGAGCGATGGTCTTTTTGTACTGGTTGACGGGGATGTCCTGGAAGGTCACTTTACCGGGAGCGCGCACTTCGGCGGGATCCACAAACAGACTCTTAGGCATTTTGTATTTCCTCCTTACATTCGGTTGTTAAACTCAAATCTTGAACAGTGCCTCGCGGATGACCTCGGCCACGGTGGGGTGGGGGAAGACCATCTTCTGCAGGCGGGCGGGGGTCAGCTCGGTGTCCACCATCATGGTGGCGGTCATAATGATCTCGGAGGCGTAGCTGCCCACCATGAAGCAGCCCACCAGACGCTTGCGGTCGGTGTCCACCACCAGCTTGACAAAGCCGTCGCCGTTGTCCACTTCGGCCACATAGCGGCCGGCGTAGATCATGGGCAGCTTGATCTCCTTGACATTCATGCCCTTGGCCTTGGCGGCCTCGGCGGACAGACCCACGCTGGCCACCTCGGGATCGGTGTAGATGACGGAGGGGATCACATCGTAGCGCATCTCGTCCTTCTTGCCCAGCATGTGGTTGACGGCCACCTCGGCCTCGCGGTAGGCGGTGTGGGCCAGCATCAGCTTGCCGTTGCAGTCGCCCACGGCGTACACGCCGGACACATTGGTGCAAAGGAAACGGTCGGTGACGATGGCGGCGCGGTCCATCTGCAGGTTCAGGCTCTCCAGACCGATGCCGGCGGTAGCAGGCTTGCGGCCGGCGGCCAGCAGCACCTTGTCGCAGGCGATCTCTTTCTTCTCACCGTTCTCCTCGTACACCACGCTGCCGTTCTTGACCTCCAGCACTTTGGCGGACAGCTTGAAGTCCATGCCGTGCTTCTCGCAGGCCTTCTGCAGGATCTTGCAGATCTCGGGATCGGTAGCGCCGGCGATCTTGGGCATCATCTCGATCACGGTGACGGGCACGCCCACGCTGGCGAAGTAGTAGGCCATCTCCAGGCCGATGACGCCGCCGCCGATGGCGACCAGCTTCTTGGGCAGCTCGGTCAGATCCAGCACCTCGCGGTTGGTGGTGACAAAGCCGGAGGCGATGCCCTCCTTCAGGCCGGGCACGGGAGGCACCACGGTCTCAGAGCCGGCCGCGATGACCAGCTTCTTGCCCACATACTTCTCACCGTTGGCCTCCACAGCAAAGCCGTCGGCCTCGCGGCCCTTGATGACGGCGTCAGCGGTGATGACGGTGACCTTGTGTGCCTTCATGGTGGCGCCAACGCCGCCCACCAGAGTCTTGACTACCTGACCCTTGCGGGCAACCACCTTGGCGTGGTCGAACTTGACGCCCTCGGCGGTGACGCCGAAGGCGGCGCTCTCGGTGGCGTGGCGGTACATCTTGGCGGAGTTGAGCAGGGTCTTGGTGGGGATGCAGCCTTCGTTCAGGCAGGTGCCGCCCAGAGACTTCTTCTCAAACAGGCACACCTTCATGCCGCCCTGGGCGGCGCGCTCGGCACACAGGTAGCCGCCGGGGCCGCCGCCGATCACAAGCAGATCAAACAGTTCCATCGTTTATTCTCCTTCTTATTTCGCCAGCAGAGTGGTGAAGTTTTCCAGATTCTTGCACAGCTCCATCATCAGGCGGGAGGCGGGAGCGCCGTCCACCGCGCGGTGATCGTAGGTCAGGGACAGAGCCATGGCGGGGTACAGCTCCATGCCGTTGGCGCCCATACGGGGACGCTGGACGGTGGTACACACACCGATGATGCCGGTCTGGGGGGGATTGATGACGGGGGTAAAGGATTCCACGCCGAAGCCGCCCAGGTTGGACACGGTGAAGGATGCGCCGGACAGCTTATCGGGGCTGATGGCGCCGGTGCGGCAGGCGCCGGCCAGCTCCTTGACCTCCTTGGAGATCTCCAGCAGGCTCTTCTGATCGGCGTTGAAGATGGTGGGAACCATCAGGCCGCGGGGGGTGTCCACGGCCACGCCCAGGTGAACATGCTTGAAGATACGGATGTTGTTATCGT
>JAGBTC010000076.1 GCA_017631545.1 Oscillospiraceae bacterium | reverse complement strand
GAGGCGACCGGCATGGAATTTACCTTTGATACCGTGTATGATCAAAAGGCTTTGATCGCCATGGCGCGCGGGCTTCGCAAGACGGTACGTAAAAAGCACAGCCGGCGATCTCATATCTTCGGGTGGCTTGTGATCCTGTTCATTCTGCTTTTGACGGTTCCGCTGGATGGTGAGCCGCTGACCGTGGAGGGACGAACTATTATCACATGGGCTGCGGGAGTGATGATACTTGTTGCTCTGTTTTTTGAAGATAAACTCAACGCATGGTTTGCCCGCAGACGAATGATGTCGGGAACAGACCGTGCCACCAGTATTTTTACGCAAGAGGACTACCGCTCGGAAACGGCCGCAGGCACGACCCAGTGGCGATACGATACCATTCGAGAAATTGCGGAGGATAAGAATTACTTTATTTTTGTGTTTGACCAGCGCTATGCCCAGGTCTACGACAAGCGCACGCTGCGCGGCGGCACGGTGGAGGAGTTTCGTGATTTCCTTTCCCAAAGGGTCGGGCTTCAAGTGCAAGCCGTATAAGTGGGAACGCATCGAAAAGAAACAGAAAGCCGCCCCTTTGGAGGGGCGGCTTTTATCGGTCAATCCTGGGCCTTCTGCTTTTCCAGGTACTCGTCATAGGTCATGCGCCGGTCGATGAGCTTGCCGTCGGCGGTGAAATCGAACACGCGGTTACACACCGTCTGCACCAGCTGATGGTCATGGGAGGCCACCAGAATGTTGCACTTAACGGCCTCCAGCCCCTTGTTCAGCGCGGCAATGGACTCCAGATCCAGATGGTTGGTGGGCTGGTCGAGCATGAGCACATTAGCGCCCGACATCATCATGCGCGAGAGCATACAGCGCACCTTTTCGCCGCCGGAAAGCACCTTTACGGGCTTGTACACCTCGTCACCGGAGAAGAGCATACGGCCAAGGAAGCCGCGCAGGAACTGCTCCTGAGGGTCGGGGGAGAACTGGCGCAGCCACTCCACCAGATTGTCGCTGCAGCCCTCAAAGTACTGGGTGTTGTCCTTGGGGAAGTAGGAGAAGGTGGCGGTCTGTCCCCACTTGACGGTGCCCTCGTCCGGCTCCAGCTCGCCGGCGAGGATCTTGAACAGGGCGGTGTGGGCGTTTTCGTTGTCGCCCACGAAGGCGATCTTGTCCCCGTGATCCACAATGAAGCTGACCTTATCCAGCACCTTCACGCCGTCAATGGTCTTGGACACATCGGTGACGAAGAGAATATCCTTACCCACCTCGCGGTCGGGGGAGAAGCCCACCCAGGGATAGCGCCGGGAGGAGGCGGGCATTTCCTCCACGGTTAGCTTGTCCAGCAGCTTGCGCCGGGCAGTGGCCTGCTTGGACTTGGACTTGTTGGCGGAGAAACGGGAGATGAAGTCCTGCAGTTCCTTGATCTTCTCCTCGTTGCGCTTGTTCTGATTCTTGATCAGCTGCTGTACCAGCTGGGAGGACTCGTACCAGAAGTCGTAGTTGCCCACATACATCTTGATCTTGTTGTAGTCAATGTCCACGATGTGGGTGCACACGGTGTTCAGGAAGTGGCGGTCGTGGGAGACCACAATGACGATGCCCTCAAAGTCCAGCAGGAAGTCCTCCAGCCAGTTGATGGCATTGATGTCCAGGTTGTTGGTGGGCTCGTCCATCATCAGGATGTCGGGATTGCCGAACAAAGCGGAGGCCAGCAGGACCTTCACCTTCAGTCGGCCGTCCATATTCTCCATCAGGTC
>JAGBTC010000075.1 GCA_017631545.1 Oscillospiraceae bacterium | reverse complement strand
TAAATTCTTCCTGATAAGCCGTCATATTCGTTCCTCTTTCCTTTCTGTCTGCAAAGCGAACCACTCGCAGGATATATCAGCATATTATTATATCACTTTTTCCCCTGCGATACAAGAAAACCCGTCCATTTTTCCTCGCATTTTTCTGTTTGCATCAAAGACTGCCCCGTTCCTTCTACCCCTGTTCCGCAGGCACGCAAAACAAAACACGGGACACCGTTTCCGATGCCCCGTGTTTTCTCGTTTGATTCAGAAAAACAAAATAAGTACCGACGAGATGATGCCGCACAGGCAGATGGAGATGCTGCTCATCGCCCCCTGCAGCGGGCCGATCTCCATAGCCTTAGTCGTGCCCAGCGCGTGACTGCACGCGCCGATGCCCAGCCCCTCCGCCACCGGATCCTTGATTTTGAACACTTTGGTAAAGAAGGGCGCAAGCACCGCCCCCGTCAGTCCGGCGATCATCACGCCGCCGGCAGCAATGCCGCCCACGCCGCCCCGACTCTCCGCAATGCCGATGGCGATGGCGGTGGTGCAGCTTTTGGGCAGGATGGAGGCAGTGATGCTCGCGTCAATGCCGAACAGGCGGCACAGCAGCAAAATGCTGCCCAAGCTGGTCACGCAACCCACAAAGCAGCCCACCAGCACGGGAACAAAGTATTCCTTGAGTGCCTTGCGCTGGTGATAGATGTTCAGCGCCAGCACCGCCGTCACCGGCCCGAGCATCATTTTGATGATGCTGCCGCCGATGTCGTACTGGGCGTAGGAAATGCCGGTGATATTAAGGAAGAGAATGACCGTGGCCACCGCAATGATCATATGGTTGAGCAGGATCAGCCCGGTCTTTTTGCTCACCCACACCCCAAAGCACCATGCCAGGGCCGACAGCGCCAGTCCGAAAAAGGGCGAGTTGATGATGGCGTCAAGCATCTTTTCCGCCCCCTTTTCGCTTATTTCGCAGGAGCATCATCCCCTGCACCGTCCACGCCGTGGTCAGATAGATCAGCGGTGTGGTCAAAAAGCAGATGGCAAACACAGGCAAAAGCTTGCCTGCCAGCACATCCAGATGTTCCATGATACCCACGCAGGAGGGCAGGAAGAAAAAGGACATATTGGCCACCAAAAATCCCGCCACGCGCTGAATGTGCCGGGTCTTTATCACCCCGGTAAACAGCAGCGCCATCAGCAGCATCAGGCTGATCACGCTGGCCGGAAAGGTCACCGGCAGCACCGCCTCCACCGCCACGCCTGCCAGACAGATCCCGAAGATCAATCCGACCTCCGCCATGATATTCATACCCATCTCTCCTTTGCCAACGGACGCCCGGACGGCCACAGCCCCCAAAACCGGGATCGGGGTCAAGGACACGCTCCGGCACCCGGGCGTTACAATGGATATAAGTGTAACGATTTTCTCGGGGAATGTCAATTCTCGCCGCCCTGCCTTTTGCCGTTTATGAAAATTTCGACGGTTTTCCCATTTTGCACTTGCACCCACCGACACAATCTGCTATGATATAGGTCAAGCGAGAGGAGGATGGAAGATGCGCTTTGGAATGATGCACAGCCGCTTCAGTTCCACGGTCTTCTATTCCCTTTTTCTCTTTGTTATGACAATTGCCGTCGGGTAATTGTCTTTTTTTATGTGATCTGCTGTCGAATGACAGATCAAAAAAAGAAAGGGAGAGAAACACTATGAACAACGCACCTATCCGCGACGCGCGTACGCTGGGCGTTCCCAAGATGATCGTCCTGGGTCTGCAGCACATGTTTGCCATGTTCGGCGCCACCATTCTGGTCCCCATTCTGGTCCAGAGCTACGGTCTGCCCCTGAACATCCAGACCACCCTGTTCTTCGCCGGCATCGGCACTCTGTTCTTCCACATCTGCGCCAAGATGAAGGTACCTGCCTTCCTGGGCTCCTCCTTCGCCTTCCTAGGCGGCTTTGCCACCATGGGCAGCATGACCTCCGGCATCTATGAGAATATGCCTGCGGAGGAGAAGCTGGCCTACGCGCTGGGCGGCGTGGTCATCGCCGGCCTTGTGTATCTGGTGCTGGCCGCCATCATCAAGGCCGTGGGCGTGAAGAAGGTTATGCGCTTCCTGCCCCCTGCTGTGACCGGCCCCATCATCATCTGCATCGGCCTGTCTCTGGCCCCCTCCGCCGTGACCAACGCTTCCAGCAACTGGCTGCTGGCCCTGATCGCTCTGGCCACCATCGTCATCTTCAATATCTGGGGCAAGGGTATGTTCAAGATCATCCCCATCCTCATGGGCGTGGTCATCTCCTACATTGCCGCCGTCATCATGAACGCCTGCGGCATGACCAACGCCGACGGCTCCGCTATCCTGAACTTCGCCGGCGTGGCCTCCGCCAACTGGGTTGGCCTGCCCCCCTTCACCCTGGCCAAGTTTGACATCACCGCCATTCTGGTCATGGCTCCCATCGCTCTGGCCACTATGATGGAGCATATCGGCGATATGTCCGCCATCTCCGCCACCACCGAGCAGCCCTTTATGAGCGATCCCGGCCTGCACCGCACCCTGATCGGTGACGGTCTGGCCACCTCCCTGTCCGCCATGTTCGGCGGCCCTGCCAACACCACTTACGGCGAGAACACCGGTGTTCTGGTGCTGTCCAATGTTCACGACCCCAAGGTCGTGCGTCTGGCTGCCGTGTTTGCCATCGTGCTGGGCTTCATCCCCAAGATGGCTGAAGTGATCGGCTCCATGCCCTCCGCTATCGTGGGCGGCGTGTCCTTCATCCTGTACGGTATGATCTCCGCCATCGGTGTGCGTAACATCGTGGAGAACAAGGTGGACTTCACCAACTCCCGCAACCTGATCATCGCCGCCGTCATTCTGGTGTGCGGTCTGGGCTTCTCCGGCGGCCTGACCTTCACCGTGGCCGGCACCCCCATCACCCTGACCGGTCTGGCCATCGCCGCCATCGCCGGCGTGGTTCTGAACGCCATCCTGCCCGGCAACGACTACGAGTTCGGCACCAACCCCGACGGCGACAAGAACCGCGGCATCCATCAGTAATCACCCCCAAAACACAAAAACAACGGCGCTGCAATGCAGCGCCGTTGTTTTTTGATGCAAAAAAGCGAGGCAGGACATTTTGTCCTGCCTCGCTTCATCTGCAATTACTTTTTGAAGATGCCCACCAGGCTCTCCCAAGTGGAGTCGGGGATGGTGCCCTCCCGGGGCTGGGTCTCCTCTGCAGGAGTCTCCTCTGCGGCGGGCGCTTCCTGCGCCTGCTCGCCCTCGGCGGGCTGTGCCTGCTCCTCCTCCACCTTGGCCCGGGCGGTGGTAAAGGGCTCCAGCTTCAGCTTGCCCGAACCCTCGTCAAAACCGGTGGCGATCACGGTGACACGCAGCTCGTCCTCCATGGTCTCGTCGAAGGTGGCACCGAAGATGATGTTGGCATCGGGGTGCGCCGCCTGCTGCACCAGATCGGCAGCGGTCTCCACCTCTTCCAGCCCGATGTCCATGGAACCGGTCACATTGATCAGCACGCCCTTGGCGCCGTCGATGGAGGTCTCCAGCAGGGGGCTGGAGATGGCCATACGGGCAGCCTCTTCCGCCTTGCCCTTGCCGGCGGCACGACCCACGCCCATGTGGGCACGGCCGGCGTCCTTCATAACGGCGGTCACATCGGCAAAGTCCAGGTTGATCAGGCCGGTGTCCCGGATCAGGTCGGAAATGGACTGGACGGCCTGCTGCAGCACATCGTCCGCAATCTCAAATGCGTTGAGCAGGGTGATCTTCTGGTCGGTGGCCAGCTTCAGACGCTCGTTGGGGATGATGACCAGCGCGTCCACCACGGCGCCCAGCTCGCGGATACCTTCCTCGGCGCGGGCCATACGGCGGCCGCCCTCGAAGCGGAAGGGCTTGGTGACCACGCCCACGGTGAGCACGCCCATCTCGTGGGCGATGTCCGCCACGATGGGTGCCGCGCCGGTGCCGGTGCCGCCGCCCATACCGGCGGTGATGAACACCATATCCGCATCCTCCAGCGCCTTGGCGATCTGTCCGCGGTTCTCCTCGGCGGACTTGCGGCCCACCTCGGGATCCGAGCCGGCGCCCTGACCGTTGGTCAGCTTTTCGCCGATCTGGATCTTATAGGTCGCACTGGACACAGCCAGCGCCTGCTTATCGGTATTGATGCTGATAAAATCTACATTCTGCGCGCCGGCCTTGACCATGCGGTTGACCACATTGCCGCCGCCGCCGCCCACGCCGACCACTTTAATGTTGACGACATTCTCCGCGCCGGTATCCAAATCAAAAGCCATTTTCGTTTCCTCCTAAGTATAGTTCCAACACGGACGGCGCACCGCACCCTCCGCATCGCTGCACAATAACAGAACAGACATAATTTATTGTATATCTCTTTTCCAAGCAGGTCAAGTGCTGTTCAAGAATTTTCTTTGAAAAAATCCTTATCCACTCACAAACACGCCAAAATTGCTGCCGAACAAGGGCAATGGGTATTTATCCCATAATTGCGCGGTTTTCTTTTCCGCAAAAACGAACAGCGTGGCCCGCATCCATCGGGATGCGGGCCACGCAAGTCATCCATTTATTACGCAGGGCTGAACACCACGGTGTAGTCCTTGGCGGTAAGATCCAGCACACCGCTCTCATAGGGCTCCAGCTTTTCAATGGTGGCATTCATCGCACCCAGCAGGTAGTCAAAATCGCCGCTGGCAGGCAGCTTGACGGTAAAACGCTCTCCAAGCTGCAACATAACATAGGCCGGCGAGCGCAGATCCATAGAGGTCACCTCGCCCAGCAGTCCGCAGCTGTGCAGCGACTGCAGCACGGCCAGCATACTGTCTTGCCGCGTACTGTCGGACTCCTGCACCAGCATCATGGCACCGGCTTCGGGCTGCACCGCGTTCAGCCCGGTGATGACCATGGCGTTCGCGTCCGCGCCTGCCTGTTCCAGCATCTTGCCCGAGCGGCTGATGAGCCAGCGGCCGTCCGCACTGTCCACCACCGCTGCGGCAATCGTTTCGGTGACGGCGATGTGCAGCGTATCCGGAAGTCCGCGGCGAATATTCACGCCCTCCACATAGGGCAGCTGACGGCGGATCTGCGCGGCCATATCAAACTTGTTCAGCGCGAACAGATTGCTGCCCAGCACCGCGCCGGAAGCCTCAACGACCTGCTGATCCGTGTAGCGCTGCGCGCCGCTCACCGCGATCGTCTGCACCCGGAAAAAGACCGTAGCGCCCACGACCAGCGCACCCACAACAGCGATTACGGCCAGCAGCTTATAGATAAAGCCGAAGCGGCCGCGCCTGCGGTAACGATTTCGTTTTCTTCTTGCCGCCGACACGGCGTCACCTCCTCCTGTGTATCCTCCCGGCGGATCTGTGCCCCAAGCCGGGCAAACATCTCCTCCACGCACTCATAGCCCCGGTCGATGTGGTGCAGCGCACCCACCCGGGATGTTCCCTCGGCAGCCAGCGCCGCCACGACCAAAGCCGCGCCGCCGCGCAGATCGGTGCTTTCCACCTGCGCTGCGTGCAGCGGCCGGCCACGCACCAGCGCACGCCGCCCGTCCACACGGATATCCGCTCCCATGCGCCCAAGCTCGGGCACATGGCGGTAGCGGCTTTGAAACATAGTCTCCTCAAAGCAGCTCTCTCCCGCTCCTGCGGCCAGCGCCGCCATAACGACCGCCTGCGCGTCGGTGGGAAAGCCGGGGTAGGGCGCGGTACGCACAAAGCCGCCGTCCCCCATCGGGCGTGACGCACGGATGTACAGCCCATCCCTCTTTTGCTCAATGCAGCAGCCGGCCTGCTCCAGCACCGCCGTCACCGGTGTGATCCACCGACCACTCACTCCCTGCAGCCGTGCCTGCCCACCTGCCGCGCCTACCGCCGCAAGGCAGGTGGCCGCCACGATGCGATCACTCATCACCCGATGCTGCGTTCCATGCAGCGGCCGTGCGCCGCAGATCACAATGCGGTCGGTTCCTGCACCGCGCACAACCGCTCCGGCGGCATTGAGAAAGGCTTGCAGATCCTCGATTTCCGGTTCCTGCGCCGCGCCGGTGATGACCGTGTCTCCCGAGCAGGCACACGCGACCAGCATGGCATTTTCCGTCGCACCCACGCTGGGAAAGGGCAGATGTACCGCTGCGCCGCGCAAACAGCTGCCGCCCCGGCCAAAGACCACGCTGTTCTCTTCCCAAATCTGCGCGCCCAGAGCGCGCAGCGCCTCCAGATGCAGATCGATGGGGCGCGGCCCAAGCTCACAGCCGCCGGGATAGCCCAGCGCCGCCTCCCCCACGCGGCCCAAAATCGCGCCGAAAAAGATGAAGGAGGAGCGCATCTGACGCATCCGTTCCGGTGGGATCGCACGATACTCCACCCCCGATGCGTCTACGCACACGGTACTCCCCTCCCGGCGCACCCGACAGCCCAGCCCTTGCAGGATGGCCAGCGTAGAACGCACATCGGACAGGTCGGGGCAGTTGTGCAGCACGCACTCCCCCGGCACCAGAACGCAGGCGGCGAGAATGGGCAGCACGCTGTTTTTGGCCCCTTGCACCGTAAGGCTGCCGGACAGCGGCCGGCGGCCGGTGATCGTCAAAAAACTCATGGGATAGCCTCCAGACCTCTTGTTTTCAGGCTATCCTATGCAACTTTATTTGCTTTGGTTTATCCTTTCTCCAAAAGCTCCGCCAAAACCCGGTAGATCCGCTCCCCGGCATCCGGCGCGCCCGCCTCACCGGCGGCGCGGCTCATCGTTTCCCGGCGCACCCGGTCATTGAGCAGCGCGGAAAGGGTATCAAACAGCACCTGGGGCGAGCATTCCGGCTCCAGCAGCACCACCGCTGCCCCCTGCCGCTCCAGCACCCGGGCATTTTTCTCCTGATGGTTGGCCGTCACATTGGGAGACGGCACAAGGATGGACGGCTTTGCGATGGCCGTCACTTCAGAGATGGTGGACGCGCCGGCTCGGCACACCACCACATCCGCCGCCGCCATGACCAGCGGCATATCATAGATATATTCCCGTACCTGCAGCGCCCCCGATCGGGCGTCTACGCCAAGGGCGTCCAGCGCCTGCATCACCCGGGCATAGTCCCGGCCCGCTCCGTGGATATGGTGGAAGGGGCAGCCCTGTTCCTG
>JAGBTC010000074.1 GCA_017631545.1 Oscillospiraceae bacterium | reverse complement strand
TCGGAGAAAATGCGCTCCAGCAGCGCCTCGTCCCGCACGTTGCCCCGGTAGAAGGGGACACTTTTTCCGGTGATCTGCTCCACCCGTTCCAGACTTTTTTCGCTGGCGTTGCTCAAATCATCGATAACCACAGGCTGATAGCCCGCCTGCAGCAGCTCCACACAGGTGTGGCTGCCAATGTAACCGGCACCACCGGTACCCAGTACGTTCATGCGTTCCCGCTCACCTCTCTCAGCTCCACAGCTGCGCTGTGTAAATTCCCCGCGCCTTCATATCTGCGATGGCGGCACGCACACCCTCCAGATCCTCCCGGTAGGTCACGCCGTACCACACCTCCTCACAGGGCAGCACACGCACACCGGCCACCTCCTGCTTGATCTGCTCGTCCACTACAAACGGCAGGAAGTATTCGCATTTGATGGGATCCACGGGCAGTTTTTCGTCCAAGAAGTGGGGGAAACGCGCGTTCAGCTGTTCCATCATGCCGTGGGTAAATCCCCACATGTTCATGGAAACCAGCGTGTCCCCGGGCAGCTCCACAAAGGTCTCGCCGTCCTCGGTATAGGCCGCACCGCTGCCCCGTTTATAGATTTTGGCGCGCTCCACGATGTCGACCAGCATACCGTTCTCCACCCGGCACACGCCGCGGGAGACACTGCCATGCTCGGTAACCGTGTTGCCCACCCGGTAGCCTACCATGGCGTAACGACTCTCGTTGTTGTTGGTGGTCAAAAAGTCATAGACGGCGGAAAAGGCGCTGGGGCCGTAAAAATCGTCGGCATTGATGACGGCAAAGGGGCCGCGCACCGCCTCGCGGCAGCACAGCACCGCGTGGCCCGTCCCCCAAGGTTTGACCCGCCCTTCGGGCACGGCGTACCCCTCAGGCAGCTTGTCGGTGGTCTGATAGATGTAGTTCACATGGAAATACTGTTCCATGCGCGTGCCCACCTTTTCCCGGAACAGTTCGTCCATCTCCGGCTTGATGACAAAGGCAATGTCACGAAATCCCGCGCGATAGGCATCAAACAGAGAAAAATCCATGATGCTGTGGCCCTGTTCGTCCACCGGCTCGATTTGCTTCAGGCCGCCAAAACGGCTGCCCATACCTGCAGCCATAACAATAAGGGTCGGTCGCTCCATACAACATCCTCCCAGAACTTTGATAGTTACATTTTAGTCTTCCGCGCCCAAAATTGCAATAGCTTCGCGCATTTTTATACCCCTTTACGCAAAGCTGCCGCCCCCGAAGGAGGCGGCAGCTTGTCCGTTTTGCTGTTTACTTGACAAAGACCATATCTCGGGTGATGGAGGCAATGTCCTTTGCCCCGCACATGGTCATGGTGTCGGCCAGCTCCGCGCCGATCTTGTCGATGTAGCAGGCCACACCCTCGGCACCTGCGCCATACACGGCGGTGACGAAGGGGCGGCAGATAATGACCGCGTCCGCGCCCAGCGCCAGCGCCTTGAACACGTCCACACCACTGCGAATGCCGCCGTCCACGAAGATCTTCATGCCGCTGCCCTTAAGCGCATCGGCAATGTCCGCCAGCACCTCCGCCGTGGCAGGGCACTGATCCAGCACGCGGCCGCCGTGGTTGCTGACCACGATGCCTGCCGCGCCAGCCTGCTTTGCCTTCAGCGCGCCCTTGACGGTCATCACGCCCTTGACAATGAAGGGCACGCCGGCCATCTGCGCCACCTGCGCCAACTCCTCCACCGTCTTGCTGCCGGCAGGAGGGGTCATGTTCTTCAGGAAGGGCAGGCCGGCCGCATCCACATCCATGGCCACGGCAAAGCAGCCCGACTGCTTGCAGATTTCCAGCTTCTGGGCGATCACGTCCAGATTCCACGGCTTGACCGTGGGCACGCCCACGCCGCCTGCCGCGGCAATGGCGGCGCCCGCCGCCTCCATCACAGCAGGATTGAGCCCGTCGCCGGTAAAAGCGGCGATGCCACCCTCGGCGCAGGCCTTGACCAGCACGTTGTTGTAGCCGGTATCGTCGTACTTATCGCTGTAGTGCATGGTCACCGCGCCCACAGGGCCGGCGAAGAAGGGATAGCGAAACTGCTTTCCGAACAGTTCCACCCCGGTATCGGGAACGACATTTTCACACAGGGTATCCATATTCACCCGGATGTCCTGCCACTTGTCGTAATTGCGTATGGCGGTGTCTCCCACGCCCTTCGACCCCGGACCGGGAATGTGGCTG
>JAGBTC010000073.1 GCA_017631545.1 Oscillospiraceae bacterium | reverse complement strand
CCTGCAAACACCTCCCAAGCTGTCCCTTGAAAGCCTGCAAAGCGGCGACTTTATGGCCGATGCGGAGGACTACGCCGCCGACCATGTCCCGGCCCGGGATTTCTGGGTGGCGTTGAAGGCCTGGTGCGAGCGGCTGAGCGGCAAGCAGGAGAACAACGGCGTGTACTTCGCCGCGGACGGCACCCTCATCAACCACATCGCCCCACCCAATATGGAGGAGCAGGCGGAAAAGCTTGGCTATGTGAACGCGCTGGTCGACAATGTGGATGTGCCCGTCTACTTCGGCATCATCCCCTCCGCCGCCGGTGTGTGGCGTGACCGCCTGCCGGCCGGCGCGCCCACCGCGGACGAAGAAGCCCTCATCGGGGCGCTGAACGCCGGGGTGAAGGCAGAGGGCATCGTGGATGTGTTCGCCCAGCTGTCCGCCCATGCCGACGAGGAGATCTATTACCGCACCGACCACCACTGGAGCAGTCTGGGCGCCTACTACGGCTACTGCGCCGTGATGCAGGCCATGGGTCTGGAGCCGGTCTCCCTTTCCGACTACGAGCAGACCACCCTGTCCGACCACTTCTACGGCACCATCTTCTCCTCCTCCGGTGTGCGCTGGGTACAGCCGGACACCATTCACGCCTATGTCCCGGAAGAAAATGTCACCGTCACCAACTACTTTGACGGCACACCCAGCGAAGGAGAACTGTATGTGGACAAGTACCTTGCCGAAAAGGACAAGTACTCCTGCTTCCTGGGGGGCAACCAGCCCCTGTGCGTTCTGACCGGGGGCAACACCCAGGGCGAAAAGGTGCTGGTCATCCGGGACTCCTACTCCGACGCCATGGCGCCCTTCCTGGCCGAAAGCTTTTCCGAAGTGCATCTCTACGACCTGCGCTACAACCGCATGAGTGTGAAAAACTATGTGGAGAAGAACGGCATCGACCGGGTGGTGGTACTGTACAGCCTGTCCAACTTCACCACCGACGGCAACCTGTTCCTACTGGGACGATAAACCAAGTGCGGCTCGTTTCGAGCCGCACTTTTTTCTTGCCTTTTCCCCTTTCATGCCGTACACTGAAAGAAGAAAAACACCCTTGATTTGGAGGTTTTATTATGGCTCGTTTTATTCGTTTCCGGCAGGCAGAGCGCACCGCCTACGGACGGCTGGAGGGCGATACCGTCCATGTCCTGCGCGGCGGCCTGTTTGACGGCCGGGAGGAGAGCGGCGAGACCCTGCCCCTATCCGACCTCACCCTGCTCGCCCCCTGCCAGCCCACCAAGGTGCTGTGCGTGGGCTTCAACTACCGGGATCACGCTGAAGAGTTCAACACCCCCATCCCCGAACAGCCCAACATTTTCATGAAGCCCCTCACCGCCCTCACCGGGCCAGAGACCCCTGTCTACTTCCCCAAGGCACTGGCCAATCAGGTGGACTACGAGGCCGAGCTGGTGGCCGTCATCGGCAAGCGTGCCCGCCATGTGAGCGAGGAGGATGCCCTTGACTATGTGCTGGGCTACACCATCGGCAACGATGTCACCGCCCGGGATCTGCAGGACCCCACCAAGCAGTGGACGGTGTGCAAGGGCTTTGACACCTTCGCTCCCATCGGCCCGTGGATCGAGACGGACATCGACCCCAAGTCCGGTCTGGACATCTCCTGCTGGGTCAACGGCCAGCGCCGCCAGCACTCCAGCACCAAGCACCTCATTTTCGATGTGCCCTTCCTGGTCAGCTATCTGTCCCAGGCCATGACGCTGGAGCCGGGGGATATCATCTTCACCGGCACGCCCTCGGGCATCGGCCCGGTCAATCCCGGCGACGGGATGGAGATTCGTATTCAGGGCATCGGCTCGCTGTTTAATCCCGTAAAAGCCGAGTGATCTTTCATCCTTGCAGACGAAAAGCACCCTGCCGCATGGCAGGGTGCTTTGTTTTGCTCTGTTCAGTTTTCCGCATAACGGGACAGGAACTGCCGGGTACGCTCCTGGGTGGGGTGGTCAATGACCTGCTGGGCAGGGCCCTGCTCCACAATGACGCCGCCGTCCAT
>JAGBTC010000072.1 GCA_017631545.1 Oscillospiraceae bacterium | reverse complement strand
CAGCGGACGCACGCAGACAGGCCAAGCGGCTGGCGGCGGCCTATTTTCTCATCACCGGGCGGCGCTGGCAGGGGACGCCCATGGATACGGAGCGGATGGAGCAGGACATGATGCAGACCCTTCGCCGGCAGTACATGGCACAGCAGCGGGGGGCGGTGAGCGCCCAGACTGCCGCGCAGGAGACCTCCGACCCCTGTCTGCGCCAGCTGTATGAGGAGCTTGCCCGGGAGTAGCAGACCCACGCGCGCATGATCCGGGGGCTGCTGGAACAGATGTGAACGGCTTACGATGCACACAAAAATCCCTCTGCCAACGGCAGAGGGATTTTTGTGTGTTCAGAACTTTTTGTGCCGCATGGCAAGACCCAGCACCGCGCCGCACACGCCGCCCACCACATGGGTCAGCTGGGACACATTGTCCAGTGCGCTCACCGCGTCCAGCACCTCGCCCCCCAGATAGATGCCGGCCACCAGCAGGAAAGTCACCGGGATGGTGCCCCGACCCATGCCGGACAGGGAGGAGAGCAGGATCAGCATAAACACGATGCCGCTGCCCCCCAGCAGGGCGGTCTGGGGGAAAAAGATGAACTGGATCACGCCGGACACCAGCGCTGTGACAAGGATGCAGATGAACAGGCGCTGGCTGCCGTAGCGCTCCTCCAGCGGAGGGCCGATGACCAGCAGCAGGGTCATGTTGCTCATAAAGTGAGCGTAGCCGGTGTGGCCCAGCACATGGGTGAACATCCGCAGCCAGGTCAGCGGATCGGTGAGGGGGGCGCGGTATACGCAGAAGAACAGGTCGGTGGTCGCCCCGTCCGTCCACCAGCCCAGCCCCAGAACCAAAAGCGCGGCCAGCGCAAAGGTGAGAACCACGGGGGAGTTGTACTGCAGCTTCAATACCGGTTTTTTGGCCATGGGTCATCGTCCTTTCGTGATACGATACCCATATATTACCGCAAATCCGACGAATTGTAAATTGTGATTTGTCCGCCAAAACACAAAAAACGGCCTCGTTCGAGGCCGTTTTTGCAGGTGTGAGGATCATGCTGTCCGCAGCAGGGAGAACTCCATGGTGCAGGAGGGCTGGCCGTCCTCCATGGGGAAGATGGTGCCGAAGCTGGACAGGATATAGTCCGTACTGACCATCCGAAAATCCACCTGGGCGCAGGAAAAGCTGTGGTGATAGGTCACCGAGCCGTTGGGGCTGGGCGTGCCGCCGCCCAGCCGGGTCAGCTCCTCACACACCCGGTTAAGCTCGTCGGTGGAGACGCCCTCCAGTCCGTAGAGCAGCGACCACACGGTGTAGGCCATCTCCTCATAAGGGATGGCGGTCAGGGTGTTGCCCTCGGCCTGCCGGATGAAGGACACGCCCTGCAGCACCCCATCCTCTACCGTCCACTCAAATTCCACCGGCGGCGCCTGGTCAAAGGAGTCGATGATGATCTGGGTGGGGCGGCCGGGGTATTCGATCTCCTTAAAGGTGCCGTCCTCGGTGAGCAAATGGGTCAGCTCGCTGCCGCTTTGCAGGCGGAAACGGGCGGTGTCGTTATAGTTTTCCACAAACTGCGCCACGCTCATGTCCCCCTGATGCCGGGGAGCCATGGCGTCATAGTGTCCGTTTACTATGGCGAAGATGCACACCGCGGTCAAAATGCCTGCGGCGATCAGCTTGACATAGCTTTTGGAACAGTCCCAGTAGGAGCTGCCGGGGCGGCTTCCGTCCCAGTAGGCCACCTCGTCCAGATCGTAGTCCCAGCCCAGCCGGCGGCCTTTGTAGATCTGATACAGGGAGTAGCCCTGGGTGATGTCGGTGATCACGGGGATGCCCAGACCAAGACCACGCAGCAGCACGCCGCCGGTGCGGGAAAAGGCCTCCCGGAGGCTCAGGGGGCTGCCGTCTCCCCGGGTGATGCGAAGGCCGAAGAGGAATTTGCCCGGGGTGGTGCAAAAGAAATGCAGCAGCAGCGGCTCGACCAGAAGGGTGACGAACACGGGGACGAGTCCGCCGGTAAACACACGCAGCACATCGCTGTCTCCGATCAGGTTGACCCGGAACAGCCGCTGGCACGCGAGGATAAACAGTACATTGTACACGAACAGGTCAAAGTTACGGGCGAAGAAGCGGCGGAAGGGGCAGTGGGCATCGGGCAGGCGGTCGTACACCGGTGTGGGGGGCGCGCTTGGCGTGGGCTGCCCGGGCGTGGGGGCAGGGGAGGGCTGCTCCAGCCGCTTTAAGTAGGGCTGCGGATCCAGCTGCTGATAGGTGGGGTGGTCGGCGCGCAGATCCCGGCACAGGGCGTGGGAGCGCTCCAGCCGGTCGCTCTCCCGTTCCAGCCGGGTCAGTGCCTCGTCCAGCACGCTTTCCAATGCGCGCGTGCCCTTCTGCATGGCCTGAATGTCCTCCAGCGGCACATCCAGCTGGCGCAGCAGCTTGATTTTCAGCAGGGTGTTCCGATCGTCGGGGGAATAGCTGCGGTAGCCGTTTTCTCCCCGGGCGGGGGCGATCAGCCCCTCGCTTTCGTAGAAACGGACACTGGCGCGGGGCAGGCCGGTGGCCTGTTCGATCTCCTTGATGGTCATTGGGTTGCCTCCCTTCGGCGGTTTCTGACTATACAATAAGCCATCAAGTGGGTTTACAGTCAAGAGGAGAACGGATATTTTTGCAAATTTTTTGTGAAGTTCTATCCCCTTCCCTTGCATTTGCGTTTGGTGGGGGTATAATGGGGGCAGAATAAGAAGGGAGGGGCAGCATGAGACCGCTTCTTTTTCTCTACAATCCAACCGCGGGCAAGGGACAAATCAGCCAGCGGCTGCACGGCATCGTGGAGCGCCTGACCCGGGGCGGCTGGCTGGTGAGCGCTTACCCCACCCAGGGCAAGGGGGACGCCGCGCGCATGGTGCGCGAGCATGGCGCGCAATTTGAGCGCGTGGTCTGTGCCGGCGGAGACGGCACCCTGAGCCAGACGGTGGCCGGCGTGATGGAGCTTGCACCGGAGCAGCGCCCGGTGATCGGCTTTATTCCGGCCGGCTCCACCAACGACTGTGCCCATAACTTCAATCTGCCCACCGGGCCGCTGGCCGCCGCGTCGGTGGCCGGGAAGGACGGCGTGCCCAAGGCGCTGGATGTGGGGCGGCTGAACGATACGCCCTTTATCTATGTGGCCGCCTTCGGCGCCTTTACCGAGGTGGCCTACGACACGCCCCAGGAGCTAAAAAACACCTTCGGACACATGGCCTATATCATGGCGGGCATCGGGCAGCTGCCCAACCTGACCCCCTACCGACTGAAGGTGGAATATGACGGCAAGGTCATCGAGGACGACTTTCTCTACGGCATGGTGTGCAACACCTATTCCATCGGCGGCTTCAAAGGGCCGGTGCTGCCGGCCGACCGGGTGGAGCTGGACGACGGGCTTTTTGAGGTTGTGCTGGTACGCAAGGACATCAAGATCACCGACCTGAGCAGCGTGCTGACCAGTCTGGTACGCAATGTGCCGGTGGATACGGCGGCGGTGATATCCTTTGAAACCTCCCGGCTGACCATTACCTCCGATATCCCCATTCCCTGGACGCTGGACGGAGAGTACGGCGGCACTTACGCCGTCAGCCAGGTGACCAACT
>JAGBTC010000071.1 GCA_017631545.1 Oscillospiraceae bacterium | reverse complement strand
TGTGTCCCGTATTTCCGAGCCGGGTACCTATGAGTTGACCTATGACATCAATTACCCCGTGTCGGTCTCTCCCTCGGACTTTTCTGTGCAGAAGATGGAACCGGAGACGATCACGGTCACGGTGGCCAAAATCTACTCCAAGCCCCTTGCGATCCAGCCCGTACTCAAGGGCGGCGTAGCGGAGGGCTACCGCACCGGTGAATTCATCGTGGAGCCGGAAACTGTGATCGTCAGCGGCCCGGAGGACGCGGTGGAGCGGGTGGCGCAGGCGCAGGTGGTGATCAGCCAAAAGAATATGAACACCAGCTTCTCCAGCGAGCTGCCCCTCATTCTGCTGGACGAGCAGGGCAAGCCGTTGGATCCCGAGCAGGAGGGGCTGACCCTCAGCGTGGAGCAGCCTTATGTGGTGCTGCCCGTGCTGGTCACCCGGGAGCTGCCCCTTGTAATCGACTTTATTGCCGGCGGCGGCGCCAGTGAACAGGCGCATATTAATTACACCGTCTCGCCCAAGACCATCACTGTGTCCGGCCGGGAGGAGGATATGCAGTCGCTGACCGAGGTATCTCTGGGCAGTATTGATCTTGCTCAGGTACTGGACTCCTACACCGGAGAATATCCTATTTACCTGCCCACCGGCATTGAAAATGTCAGCGGCATCAGTAAGGCTGAGGTGGCCATCACCGTCAAGGGGCTGGACACCAAGACCTTCGAGGTGCAGAATATTGAGCTGCAAAATGTGCCCAAGGGGTACCAGGCGAAGTTGTCCACCCAGGTGTGTACCATCACGCTGCGCGGCCCAAAGGCTTCCCTAGCTGCCGTTCAGCCCAGCCAGATCAAGCTGGTGGCTGACCTGTCCGGGCTGGACGCCACCGGCTCGCACAATGTGCCGGTAAAGGTGTATCTGTATACCAGCGGCGATGTGGGCGCCATTGGCGCAAACAGCGTGGTGGTCAAGCTATCCAAGTAATACCAAGGAGGCCGGTATGGAGCAAAAGGCAGTTGTCAAGCGTATTTTGTCCGCGCAGACCGCGCAGGTGTCCCTCATGCGTCAGCTGGAATGTGGCCTGAGCTGCAAAAGCTGCGAAGGCTGCCCCCAAAAGCCGAAGGACGAGATTCTTTCCACGGCGGAAAACCCCGTGGGTGCAGCGGTGGGCGATGTGGTGCGCGTGCAGTCCAATTCCGGCAGCGCCATCGGCATTGCCGCGCTGGTGTATCTGGTTCCCTGTGTTATGCTGGCGCTGGGCTATCTGCTGGGGGCGCACCTTGGCCTTGGCGAGGGGGGCAGCGTGGCTGCCGCCTTTGCAGGCCTGCTGGTTGGGTTTGTACCGGCGGTGCTGCTGGATCGGGTCATCGCCCGACGGGGCAGACCGGAATTTACTATCATTGCCATCGAGGGGGAGTGACCTATCTTCGGTTATGTTCGTCCCGTCCCCGGTGAGCTAAAGTGCAAGGATATGGATCTGTACCGCGCCTATTACTGCGGACTGTGCCGTGCCATGCGGCGCGGCTGCGGCTGGGCGGCAGGAATGGTGCTGAACTACGATTTCACCTTTTTGGCCATTCTGCTTGCACCCACGCAGGGAACGCCGGTGGAACGCTGCCGCCGCTGCCCCGTCCGACCCTTTCGGCGTGTGGCTATGTGCGCTGCGTCACCGGCGCTGGAAATTGCGGCGGATGAAAGTGTGATCCTTGCTTATCACCAGCTGTGCGACACAGTGCGGGACGATGGCTTTTTTTCCGGACTTCCAGCGCGCGTGCTGCGCTGGCTGCTGTGCCGGGGCTACCGCAAGGCGGTGCGCCGCCGGCCGGAATTTGACCGGATCGTGCGTCAGCAGCTGGAACAGCTGCATAAGCTTGAACAGGAAAATTGCCCCGGGCTGGATGCCCCGGCCGATGCGTTTGCCTGTCTGCTACAAGCGGCCGCCCCCAAAAGTGGGGAGGATGCCCGGGATCGCGCCGCGGCGCAGCTTCTTTATCACATGGGACGGTGGATCTATCTGCTGGATGCCCGGGACGATCTGGAGAGCGATGAAAAACGGGGAAGCTACAACCCGGTCGCCCTTCGTTATGCCGGGCAGCCGGATGCGGACGCGGCGCTGCGCGCCACGCTGGATCGCTCCCTCGACCTGATGCGCTCGGCCTGCGCTCTGCTGGAGCTGGGGCGGCAGGAGGAATTGGTGAACAATGTGCTGTGGCTTGGTATGCCTGCTGTATGTCAGGCGGTGTTTGACGGGCGCTGGGCACAGATGAAAAAACACAGGATTTGGAGAAAAGGCTATGAATGATCCCTACAGCGTGCTGGGTGTTTCCCCAAACGCAAGCGATGACGAGGTCAAAAAAGCATACCGGGAACTGGCGCGCAAGTACCACCCGGACAACTACCAGAACAATCCGCTGGCTGATTTGGCTGAGGAAAAGATGAAGGCCATCAACGAGGCCTACGAGGCCATCCAGAAGCAGCGCGAGGGCGGTGGTGGTTATTCCACCTACACCCAGCCCGGAGGACAGTACCGCCAGACAACGGGCACCGGTGCCTATGCTCAAGTGCGTATGCTCATCAACGCTGGAAGTCTGGATCAGGCGCAGGCTCTGCTGGACGCTCAGTCCGACCGCGGCGGCGAGTGGTATTTTCTTTGCGGCGCGGTGGCCTATCGCCGTGGGTGGCTGGACGAGGCCCTTCGCAATTACCAGATCGCCTGCCAAATGGACCCGGGCAACATGGAGTACCGGCAGGCGCTTATGATGATGCAAACCGGCGGTCACACCTATCGCCCTCACCAATACGGCGGTGGCTCCGGCCCGGACCTTTGTACTATTTTGATGTGTATCGACTGCTGTACACCGGGCGGCTGCTTCGGCTGCTGACAAATGATCGCGTTTTACCGGGCAGCGCCCGGTGGCGTGGAAATAAGGAAGTGTAATATCATGGTCAAAAGTATGACAGGCTACGGCAGGGGAGAGGCGGTACTTAACGGCCGCTCCATTATCGTAGAGGTGCGCTCGGTAAACAACCGGTATCTGGACTGCTCGGTCAAGCTGCCCCGGCTGTATATCTTTGCCGAGGACGCCATCAAGGCCCGGGTGCAGAACAGCATCTCCCGTGGCAAGGTGGATGTGTTCGTCACGCTGGACAACAGCCGCAACGATGATGTGGTGGTCAGCGTTAACAAAGCAGTGGCGGACGGTTACCACAAGGCCCTGAAGGAGCTGGCCGAGTGTTACGGCCTGCGGGACGACATCTCGGTTTCCTTGCTGTCCCGGTTCCCGGATGTGCTGCTGGTGGAAAAAAGCCCGGAAGATGTGGAGGCGGTGGCGCAGGACATCTGCGCGGTGCTGGACATGGCGCTGGCCGACTTTACCACCATGCGCTGCCGGGAGGGCGAGAAGCTGGCCGCGGATATCCGCAGCCGTGCCGATACTATCACCCGGCTGCTTGCCAAGGTGGAGGAACGCTCGCCCAAGACGGTAAGTGAGTACCGCACCAAACTGGAGGCCCGAATGCAGGAGGTGCTGTCCAACACGCAGCTGGATCCTGCCCGTATCCTCACTGAGGCGGCCATTTTTGCCGACAAGGTGGCGGTGGACGAGGAGACTGTCCGCCTGCACAGCCATCTGGATCAATTGGAGGAGATGCTGTCCGGCGGTGTACCTGTGGGACGCAAACTGGACTTCCTGATTCAGGAGTTCAACCGCGAGGCAAACACCATCGGCTCCAAGTGCAGCGATCTGGAGATCTCCCGCCATGTGGTGGATATCAAGGCAGAGATCGAGAAGATCCGTGAGCAGGTGCAGAATGTGGAGTAAGTAAAGGAGTCGCTGCAAGTGAAACTGATCAATATCGGCTTTGGAAACATGGTTTCCGCCGGGCGGCTGATTGCCATCGTCAGCCCGGAATCGGCACCCATCAAGCGCATGGTGCAGGAGGCCCGGGACCGGGGCGTGCTTATCGACGCGACCTACGGGCGTCGTACCCGCGCGGTACTTATCATGGACAACGACCATCTGGTACTCTCCGCGCTGCAGCCGGAGACCGTGGCCAACCGACTTGGTGATAAGGACGCCATTCTGGCAGAGGAGGAAGAGGAATGAACCGCAAGAAAACAGGCAAGGGTCAGCTGATCGTCCTGTCCGGC
>JAGBTC010000070.1 GCA_017631545.1 Oscillospiraceae bacterium | reverse complement strand
GGCTCTCTGCAGAGGGGAGCACCTGTCTTTATTCCCGTCAACGCTTTTGATATAGACCGTATTTTAGCGCATTAAAGTGCCTTTGTCAATAACTAAAATCAAGAAATTGTGCATAAGGTATTCTATGTGAGGTGAGGGGATGCAACGGCAGGAAATTCAGCTTGATGGCGGCGGAACGCTGACCTTTTGGGAGGATGGCGCGCTGGTGGTGCTGGACGCGCGGCGGGAAGAGGACGGCACAGGTCTGTACAAGGTCTGGCTGCGCGGGCGGGAGCGGCTTCTGCTGGGCACGCTGGCTCCGGAGGGGGGCGGCCTGCGTCTGTGCCGGCGTGTATACCGCAGGGAGCTGGAGCGGCAGGGCTGCTGGCCGGTGACGGCAGGGGAGTGCGTGCTGGCCTTTTCCTTTCGTCCGCCTGCCGGACAATGGCGGAGGGAGGAGTGTCCTGCCCGGCTGGTCTGCGACGAGCTCAAGCGCTGCTTTGCCGAGCGAACCGCCCTGTACCGGCCGGAAAGGGACGGGTTTCTTCTCGCCCTCGGATTTGATCCCTCCCGACCCTTTCCCGTTCCGCCCCTGTTTTGTCTGGCCAAACCCGGACAGGTGGAGGGCAGAAATTATATGATGTTTCACTTTGACCGGGACGGAGTCCCCGTACTGCCGCATAATCAGTGCGATACCGGGGAACATAGCAGTACATCTTGAACAAAGGAGGAGCGATCACCATGGCAGTACTCACCACCAAGGAACTTATGGGCATTTCCGACCAGCTGGATATGGAGAAAGTGTTGCACTGCAAGTATCTGGCTGCCGCCCAGGAGACGGAAGACAAGCAGCTGAAAACCTGTTACACCAATCTGGCCAATCAGCATAAGCAGAATTACGGCACTTTGTTGGGTTATCTGGACTAAGGAGGAACGAACATGACCGATCAGGAAAGACTGGCCGATCTTCTCAGCAGCGAGAAGAAAATGGCTTCCAACTATGACAGCTTTGCGTCCGAATGTGTGAATATTACCCTGCGTGACCAGTTTATCAAGCTGTTTGCCCAGGGCCATCACACACAGACCGAGTTGTTCCAGACGGCAAAGGAGCGCGGCTGGTATCAGCCCGAGCAGGCCCCGGAGAGCAAAATCAGCCAGGCCTACCAGAAGTATACCAATCAGCAGCCGAAATAACCGTGTTTACCAAAGAGCCGGGTACGCCCGGCTCTTTTTCAGTTGTCTCCGGGCGTCGAATGTGGTAAGATGTGGAAGAACAACGAGGAATGGAGGGCGTACCTATGCCCGATTACTTTGCTTTGAATATGCCCCGTGACGAGCGGATGAATGTCAGTTCTTTGGGGCTTGCCCATTTGGGAGACGCGGTGTTTGAGCTGCTGGTGCGCTCCTGGGTGTGTACCCACGGAACGGCGCGCATCAAAGACCTGCACAAGCAGACCGTGCGCTTTGTCACCGCGCCCGCGCAGGCGGTAATGGCGGAGAAGATCCTGCCTTTGCTGACGGAAGAAGAGGCGGATGTGTTCCGTCGGGGTCGAAATGCAGCTCCGCACAGCATTGCCAAGTCTGCAACACGCAGTCAGTATCAGACGGCCACGGCGCTGGAAGCGCTGTTTGGCTGGCTCTGGCTGCAGGGAGCGCGGGAGCGCATCAACCAGCTGTTTGAGCAGATGATGGAAGGGGAGGTGTAAGCCGTGCCGCTGGACGCCATTTGTCTTGCTGCGGTGGCCGGGGAGATCCGTGCTGCTGTGGTGGGCGGCCGCATTGACAAGATCCATCAGCCCGGACGGGACGAGGTGGTGCTGGCGGTGCGGGGAAACACGGGCAACTGCAAACTGTTTCTGTCTGCCAACCCCGGTCATCCCCGGGCGCAGCTGACGGCTATTTCCCGGGAAAACCCCGACAAGCCCCCCATGTTTTGTATGCTGCTGCGAAAGCACCTGAGCGGCGCGCGCATCACCGCGCTGGAGCAGCCGCCCATGGAGCGCGTGCTGCAGCTGGTCATGGAGGCCACCGATGAGCTGGGCGACCGGGTGGAGCGCCGACTGGTGCTGGAGGCCATGGGCCGTCACTCCAACCTTATTTTGCTGGATCAGGACGGACGCATCGTGGATTGCCTGCGCCGGGTGGACAGCGATATGTCCGCCAAGCGGCAGGTGCTGCCCGGATTGTTTTACCATTTGCCTCCTGCCCAGGAAAAGCGCGACCCCTCCGCCATGAGCCGGGAGGAGTTGGAGCGCGAGCTGGTCGCCGCGCCGGAGGAAAGTCAGGCCGATCGCTGGTTGCTGGATACCTTTGGGGGCATCTCGCCCCTTATTTCCAGGGAAATAGCCTGGCGGGCAGGCGGCCGTACCGATGTGCGGCTGCACCAGCTGGGCGAAAACGGTCGAACGCTGCTGATTGACACGCTGGAGCAGCTGATGAGCGATGCAAAGGACGAACACTTTACCCCTGTTGTTATTGCAAGGGAAGGAAAGCCTGCTGATTTTACATTCCTGCCCGTAGGGCAGTATGAAGGGGCGGCGCAGGTCAGCGTCTGTGACAGCTTTGCCCGACTGCTGGATGAGTTCTACGCCACCCGTGAGACCATGGAACGGGTGCGCCAGCAGGGGCAGGACATGATCCGCACCGTCACCAACGCCCGGGATCGCACCGCCCGCAAGCTGGCCGTGCAGGAGCAGGAGCTGGCCGCCACCCGTGACCGGGAGCAGCTGCGGGAGAAGGGGGACATCATCACCTCCAACCTGCACGCCATGACCCGGGGAATGGCGCGGCTGAAGGCCTATAACTTCTATGACCCGGAAGGGGGCGAGATCGAGATCCCTCTGGATGTACTGCTGACCCCCCAGCAGAACGCTGCCAAGTACTACAAGGAGTACAACAAGGCCAAAACCGCCGAGCAGATGCTCACCGTTCAGCTGGAGAAAGGCCGCGCCGAGCTGGAATACCTGAACAGCGTGCTGGAGAATATTGCCCTTGCCGAAGGGGAACGCGACCTGCAGGAGATCCGGCAGGAGCTGGTGGACACCGGCTATCTGCGCCGCGCCTCCAAGGCGAAGGGACGGGAGAAACGGGTGAGCTCCAAACCGCTGGAATTTTGCTCCACGGCAGGGCTTCGCATCAGCGTGGGTAAGTACAACACCCAAAACGATCAGCTGACCACCAAACTGGCCACCAAGGGCGATCTTTGGCTGCATACCCAGAAGATCCACGGCTCCCATGTGATCCTGTGGACACAGGGGGAGCAGCCCGATGCCCAAAGCATCCACGAGGCGGCCTGTCTTGCCGCGTGGTTTTCTCAGGGGCGGGACAGCGGCAAGGTGCCGGTGGACTACACCCCGGTGAAATTCGTGAAAAAGCCTGCCGGGGCCCGACCCGGCATGGTGGTCTACACCACCTATGAGACCGCTTGGGTCACCCCGGACGAGGCGCTGGTCAAGCGCCTGCGCGTGAAATAAAAAACGCCGTGCATCACAGCGATGTGAAGTGATAAAAAGATGGTAGACACGAAAGTGCCTACCATCTTTTTGCGCTATAATC
>JAGBTC010000069.1 GCA_017631545.1 Oscillospiraceae bacterium | reverse complement strand
TATCGACTTCAAGGCCTTTGCCGACATCGCCCACGAGGTGGGCGCCTACCTGTTTGTGGACATGGCGCACATCGCCGGTCTGGTGGCTGCAGGCGTTCACCCCTCCCCCGTCCCCAATGCCGATGTGGGGTCCACCACCACCCACAAGACCCTGCGCGGTCCCCGCGGCGGTATGCTGCTTTGCAACGATCCCGACATCGCCAAGAAGCTCAACTCCGCCATCTTCCCCGGCTCTCAGGGCGGCCCGCTGGAGCATATCATTGCCGCTAAGGCCGTGGCGCTGGGCGAGGCACTCAAACCCGAGTTCAAGGCCTATCAGCAGCAGATCGTCAAAAACGCCGCGGTTCTGGCCGAGACCATCATGGCCGAGGGTCTGGATCTGGTGTCCGGCGGCACGGACAACCACCTGATGCTGGTGGATCTGCGTCCGGCCCATCTGACCGGCAAGGAGATGGAGCGCCGTCTGGACGAGGTGTGCATCACCGTCAACAAGAACGCCATTCCCAACGACCCGGAGAAGCCCTTTGTCACCTCCGGCATCCGCGTGGGCACTCCCGCCGCCACCTCCCGCGGCTTTGTGGAGGAGGACATGAAGGTGGTGGGCAAGCTCATCGCCCAGGCCGCCTTCCATTTCGACACCAAGGCCGACGAGATCCGCGCCGCCGCGCTGGCACTGACGGCCAAGTATCCCATCTACAACGGCTGATTTGTCTCAAACCAACGACCGCAAAGACGACTGTCTCTGCGGTCGTTTTCTTGCGGAATTATTTTTCGTTCTTGCCTTTTTCCGCGTTGTACGGCATAATCTGCTTGAGGTGAGCCCATGAAAAGTCTGTTTCGCTGTCCCCTGTGCGCCAAAGCACTGACCCGGGAGGAACACCGCTGTCTCTGCCCCACCGGCCACAGCTTCGACCGCGCCGCTGAGGGGTATACTCACCTGCTGCCTGCCAACCAAAAAAACTCCAAAAATCCCGGTGATGACAAGCAGATGGTGGCCGCCCGGTGCGCCTTTCTGGACAGGGGCTATTACGCCCCACTGCAGGAGACGCTGGCTGCGCTGGCCGCGCAGCTGCTGGAGAACACCCCCTCTCCCGTGCTGCTGGACAGCGGCTGCGGCGAGGGCTACTATACCGCAGGACTTGCCGCCGCGCTGCCCCACGCCGCTGTGGCCGGCATCGACATATCAAAATTCGCCGTTCGCCGGGCAGCCAAGCGTGTGCCCCAGGGAGAGTTCGCCGTGGCCTCCGCCTACCACCTGCCCATTGCCGATGCCAGCGTGCATCTGCTGGCCAACATCTTTTCCCCTTTGTCCGCGCAGGAGTTTGAAAGAGTGCTTGTTCCGGGCGGCCACTTCCTCTATGTTGTCCCCTCCGAGCGCCATCTGTGGCAGATGAAGCAGGTGCTGTACGACGCCCCCTATGAAAACCCCGTCAAGCAGGAGAATTACGAGGGCTTTGTCTGGCAGCAGGCCGTCCCCCTGCGCTATACCGTCACGCTGGATCGTCAACAGGATATTATGGCGCTGTTTGGCATGACCCCCTACGCTTGGAAAACACCAAAAGCCGGTGTGGAACGGCTGAGCCAGCTGACCGCGCTGGAAACGGAGATCGGCTTCGACATCCACATCTATCACAAGGCATAAAAAAGCACCCAACCGCAACGGTTGGGTGCTTTTTATTACTTGTCTTCCAGCAGCTTATTCAGCTCGGACATGAAGGTATTGATGTCCTTGAACTGGCGGTAGACGGAGGCGAAACGCACATAGGCCACCTCGTCCACTTTCTTCAGCCGTTCCATCACCAGCTGGCCGATGCGCTCGGTACTGGTTTCCCGCTCCAGCGAGTTCTGCAGCTCCTGCTCAATCTCGTCGGCGATCTTCTCCAGCGTGTCATAGGACACCGGGCGCTTTTCACAGGCGCGGATCATGCCGTTGAGCAGCTTGGTCTTGTCAAAGGTCTGGCGGTTGCCATCCTTCTTGACTACCATCAGCGGCAGGCTCTCCACCGTTTCATAGGTAGTAAAGCGCTTATGACAGGCAAGGCACTCACGCCGACGGCGGATGCTTGCCCCCTCCTCTGCGGGACGGGAGTCCACCACCTTGCTTTCCAGATGTCCACAGAACGGACACTTCATATGTTCCCCTCCAAACCGGTCGGCT
>JAGBTC010000068.1 GCA_017631545.1 Oscillospiraceae bacterium | reverse complement strand
CCGCGCTGGACATCCAGACCAACGAGCTGTGTGACGGGCTGGATGTGCGTACAGTGTATGAAAACTCGGTGGAATACCGCACCACCGGCACCGTGACCGAAAAGCAGCCGGAGCAGCCCGACGCCTCCGCGCCTGCCGACATCCCTGCGGACACCTCTGCCGATTCCTCTGCCCCTGCTGTGGGCTGATCCCAAGTACAAACCGCCCCGTCACCATGGTGACGGGGCGGTTTTTTGTCCCTTTTTCGGGAGAAAAACCGGGACAGGCTCAACACATTTCCCCCAAAACGGCCCGTCCGGGGGCGGTATACTGGCACAGAAAGGAAGTGATGTAATGAGCCAATGGCACAGCAAGCACCTGCGTCAGGTGCTGGACGAGCTGGAAAGCTCCCCCCTGGGTCTGAGCGCGGCACAGGCCCGGGAGCAGCTGCGCCGCCACGGCCCCAACCGGCTGGAGCAGCCGGAGCGGGAGGGGCTGCTGCCCCGCCTGCTGGAGCAGCTGCGCGACCCGATGATCCTTGTGCTGCTGGGAGCGGCGGCGCTGTCTTTGTTGTCCAGCCGGGGGGCGGATTGGCTGGACGCGGTGATCATCCTGCTCATCGTGGTGGTCAACAGCGCTATCTCCATCGTGCAGGAGGACAACGCCCACCGGGCGCTGGAGGAACTGAAAAAGATGACCGCACCTCAGGCTCGGGTGATACGGGAGGGCAAAAGCATTCGCATAGATGCCCAGGCGCTGGTGCCCGGGGATGTGATCGAGCTGGAGGCAGGCGATCAGGTGCCGGCCGATGCCCGGCTGCTGGAAAGCGCCGCGCTGCAAGCGGACGAATCGGCCATGACCGGAGAATCCCTCCCCGTATCCAAGACCCCCAGCGACCGGCTCGGGGAGGACACCCCGCTGGCCGAGCGCAGCAACATGGTCATTGCCGCCACCGCCATCACCGCCGGGCGGGGTCGGGCGGTGGTGGTGGCCACAGGCATGGACACCCAGATGGGGCACATCGCAGGACTGCTGATGGACACCGGGCACAGCCAGACTCCACTGCAAAAGCGCATGGCGGAGATCTCCAAGACCCTGTCCATCCTGTGCCTGAGTGTGTGCCTTGTCATGTTCGCCGTGGGCGTGCTGCAGGGTAAGAGTATGCCCGAAATGTTCCTCACCGCCGTGTCGCTGGCGGTGGCCGCCATTCCCGAAGGTCTGCCGGCCATTGTGAGCATCGTGCTTGCCATGGGGGTCAGCCGCATGGCCAAGCGCGGCGCGGTGGTGAAAAAGCTGCCTGCGGTGGAGACGCTGGGCTGCGCCGGGGTGATCTGCTCGGACAAAACAGGCACGCTGACCCAAAACCGCATGACGGTCACCCGGCTGTGGACGGCAGGAAAAAACGAGCCCCTTGCGCTGGAGCTGGCCGCCCTGTGCTGCGACGCCCGGGTGGAGGACGGCCGCGCCGTGGGCGACCCAACCGAAGGGGCGCTGGTGCTGGCCGCAGCCCAACGGGGTCTGGACAAGGAGCAGCTGGAGCAGGCACAGCCCCGGGTGGGCGAAGTGCCCTTTGACTCGACCCGCAAGCGCATGACCACCGTACATACTCGCCCCGAAGGAGGTGCGCGCATCATCGTCAAGGGCGCGCCCGATGTGCTGCTGGGGCTGTGCGACCGGGTGCTGACCCGGCAGGAACAACCCCTGTCCGCTGCCCGGCGACAGGAGATTCTGGCCGCCAACGAGGCCATGGCCCGGGACGCGCTGCGGGTACTGGCGGTGGCCTATCGGGATGTGGACGCCACACCCCGGGTACTGAACGAAAGCGTGGAGCGCGGTCTGGTCTTTGTGGGTCTGCTGGGCATGATGGATCCCCCCCGGCCGGAGGTGCGCGCGGCGGTGGAGCAGTGCCGGCGCGCAGGCATCCGCCCGGTGATGATCACCGGCGACCACAAGGCAACGGCGCTGGCGGTGGCCAAGTCGCTGGACATCTGGCGTGAGGGCGAGCTGGCCATGACCGGGGCGGAGCTGGACTTTCTGCCCCAATCGGTGCTGGAGGCGGATGTGGAGGCCTGCTCGGTCTTTGCCCGGGTGACCCCGGAGCATAAGCTGCGTATCGTCCGGGCGTGGCAAAAGCGCGGCAAGGTGACCGCCATGACCGGCGACGGGGTGAACGACGCCCCGGCCCTCAAGGCCGCAGACATCGGCTGCGCCATGGGGGTGGCAGGCACCGATGTGGCCAAGAGTGCCGCCCACATGATCCTCACCGACGACAATTTTGCCACCATCGTCCGGGCGGTGGAGGAGGGCCGGGGCATCTACGCCAATATCCGCAAGGCCATCCACTACCTGCTCTCCTGCAATGTGGGGGAGATCCTGACCATCTTCGTGGCCACGGTGCTGGACTTTGGGCAGATGCCGCTGGTGCCGGTACAGCTTTTGTGGCTCAATCTGGTCACCGACTCCCTGCCGGCGCTGGCGCTGGGGGTGGAGCCGGTGGAACGGGGAATTATGGAGCGCCCTCCCCGAAACGCCAGCGAGGGGCTGTTTTCCCGTGCCTTCACCCTTCGGCTGTGCTGGCAGGGGCTGATGGTGGGCGGACTGGCGCTGACGGCCTATTTTCTGGGGCAGGCGGTGATGCCCATGCCGGGGCTTGCCGAACAGACCGCCAACACCATGGCCTTCGCCACCCTGACCCTGAGCCAGCTGTTCCACGCTTACGACATACGCAGCGAACACGCCGGTCTGCTGTCCATCGGCCTGCAGTCCAACCCGGCCATGAACCGGGCTTTTCTGGTAGGGCTTGCCATGCAGCTGTGTGTGCTGTGCCTGCCGCCCCTGCAGGGAATTTTCTGCGTGATTTCCCTGGGGCTGTCCCAATGGCTGGCGGTGCTTGCGCTGTCCGTTGCTCCCCTTTTGATCTGCGAACTTGCCAAGGCACTTTCCAAATGAAGAAAACGCCCACCGGCGCAGGCCGGTGGGCGTTTGCGTTTGTGTTACTTTTTCAGGTGCTCGCGCACCACCTGCTCCTCGGAGAAGAAGTGTTTGACCCCCTTGATCTCCTGATACTCCTCATGTCCTTTGCCGATGAGGGCGATGATATCCCCCTCTTCGGCGTTGTCCATGACCCAGCGGATGGCGTCGGCACGGTCGGGGATGGAGATGTACGAGCCGTTGTGCTTGGCAAGGCCGATCTTGATGTCCTCGTTGATGGCCTCTACCTCCTCGTCCCGGGGGTTATCCATGGTCAGCACAGTCAAATCGGCATACTTGCCGCTGATCTCCCCCATGTCCCAGCGACGGGCACGGGCGCGGTTGCCGCCGCCGCCGAACAGGCAGATGAGCCGGCCGGGCTTATAGGAGCGCAGCATGGTCAGCAGATTTTCCATACTCACCGCGTTATGGGCGTAGTCGATAAGCAGGGTGTAGTACCCGGGGGTATTCAAAATCTGCGTGCGCCCCTTGACGGACACCGTACGCAGTCCCTGTGCAATGGCGGCCGTATCCACCCCCACCATGTGGGCGGCGGCCAGAGCCGCCAGCGCGTTGGACACATTGAATGTGCCGGGCATATTCAGCACAAAGCGGCCGTTCAGCGCACCGGACAGGGCAAATTCGCTGCCCAGAAAACCCTCCTGCCGCAGCTCCTTTACCTCGGCCGCCACATAGTCGGCCTTGCCGTCCACGGACATGGTAGTCATGGGGCACAGCGCGTTGGCGGTGACCGCCTGCCAATGCGCGTCATCCACATTGACAAGACCCTTTTTGCACTGGGAAAAGAGCATGGCCTTGCAGTCCCGATACTCTTCAAAGCTGGCGTGCTCCCCCTCCCCGATGTGGTCGGGCGACAGGTTGAGAAACACGCCCACATCAAAGTGGATACCGGCGGTGCGGTGGAGCTTGAATCCCTGAGAGGAGGCCTCCATCACCACGTGGCTGCACCCGGCGTCCACCATACGGGCAAACAGGCTGTGCAGTTCATAGGACTCCGGGGTGGTATTTTTGGTGGTCAGCAGTTCCTTGCCGATGACGGCGCCCACGGTGCCGATCATGCCCACCTTATGCCCTGCCGCCTCCAAAATGGCCTTGACCATGTGGGCGGTGGTGGTCTTGCCCTTGGTGCCCGTCAGGCCGATGACGGTCATCTTCTCCGCCGGATGGCTGAACCACGCCGCAGACAGCAGTGCCAGCGCGTACCGGCTGTCCTTGACCCGAATGACGCTCACTCCGTCGGGCACATTCACCGCCCGTTCCACCACCAGCGCGGCAGCCCCTGCCGCTACGGCAGAGGAGGCGTACGCGTGCCCGTCGGCACGAAAGCCGGTCAGGCAGACAAACAGGCTGCCCTTGCCCACCTTACGGGAATCGTATTCCAGCGAGGTGATCTCGGTGTCCAGGCAGCCTGCCTCCAGCGTATAGTCCAGCTTTTCCAGCAGTTTCTCAAGCTTCATCCAACAAAACTCCCTCAAACACGGTATGGGACGGGCCGGTCATGCGAACATGGCCGTCCTCCTCACGCCAGTCCACAAACAGGTTGCCGCCGATCTGCTCCACGGTCACCTTTCGGTCGCAGTAGCCCAGCCGTGCCGCAGCCACCGCGGCGGTGCAGCAGCCCGTGCCGCAGCCGATGGTCTCTCCGGTGCCCCGCTCCCATTCCCGGATTTTGATGTAATCTCTGGAAACCACCTGAGCGAAGGTCACATTGGTCTTGTTTGGAAACAGGGCGGTGTAATGCTCGATGGCCGGGCCGTATTTGGCCACATCAAAACTTGCCGTGTCCTCAATAAACATCACGCAGTGGGGGTTGCCCCAGGATACGGCGGTGATGTAAAAGGTGCGGTCCAGAATTTCCACCGGCTGGTGGATAAACTCGGCCAGTTCGGTGTTGACGGGGATCACTTTCGTATCCATCCGGGGCTGGCCGATGTCGGCGGTGATATTCACCGCCTTGCCGGCCTCCACTTCCAGCCAGATGTGCTGCATACCGCCCAGCGTTTCAATCTCAAACTCGGTCTTGTCCGTCATCCCGTGGTCGTAGACATATTTGGACAGGGAGCGCAGGGCGTTGCCGCACATCTCCCCCTCCGTGCCGTCGGGGTTGAACATACGCATACGGAACTCCCCCCGGGTGGACGGACACACCAGCACCAGCCCGTCCGAGCCGATGCCGAAATGCCGCTCACTCACCCGTCGGGCCAGGGCATTGGGATCGTCAATGTGCTGATCCACGGCGTTGATGTACACATAATCATTGCCGTAGGCCTGCATTTTGGTGAATTTCAGGTTCATTTCCGTCCCCTCACGCAAGAGCCTGCTCCAGATCAGCAATAATATCCTTCACATTCTCAATGCCGATGGAGATGCGGATAAACCGCTCGTTGATGCCCAGCGCCTCGCGCACATCGGCCGGGATGGACTCGTGGGTCTGGGTCATGGGGTAGGTGACCAGCGTCTCCACGCCGCCCAGACTCTCGGCAAACAGGATCATCTTCACCCGGCTCAGCAGGTTCATGGCCGTTTCCAGGCTGTCCAGCTCAAAGGAGATCATGCCGGAGAAGCCGGTGGTCTGCTTGGTCATCACGGCGTAGTCCTTGTGATCTTCAAAGCCGGTGTAGTACACCTTCTTCACCTTGGGATGGTTTCGCAGCCAGTGAGCCACCTCCATGGCGTTGGCGTTGTGGCGCTCCATACGCAGGGCCAGCGTCTTGATGCCGCGCAGCACCAGCCAGCAGTCCATGGGGGCAAGGCCGTTGCCGTGGGACTTGAGCTGGGCGTGGAAGAAGTCGGCCATCTCCTGACTCTTGACCACGGCGAAGCCGGCAATGGTGTCGTTATGTCCGGCCAGATACTTGGTGCCGCTGTGGATCACCACATCCGCACCCAGCTCCAGCGGCCGCTGGAAGAAGGGGGTCATAAAGGTGTTGTCCACCACCATCAGCGCACCGATGGAGTGAGCCAGATAGGCCAGCGCGGCGATGTCAGCCACCTTCATCATGGGGTTGGTGGGGGTCTCGGCGTAGATCATCTTGGTCTCGGGGCGGATGGCGGCGCGCACCGCGTCCAGATCGGCCAGATCCACCCAGGAGAATTCACAGCCAAACTTGGAGAAGATCTCGTCACAGATACGGAAAGTGCCGCCGTAAATATCGTCGGACAGGATCACATGGCTGTTGTTGGGAAGCCAGGTGAACAGCGCCATGTTGGCCGCCTGACCGCTGGAGAAGGCAAAGCCCTCCAGTCCGTTTTCCAGAATGGCCATGGTGCGCTCCAGCTCCTGCCGGGTGGGGTTCTGCACCCGGGTATAGTCATAGCCGGTGGAAATGCCGAAGGCGCGGTGGCGGAAGGTGGCGCTTTGGAAAATGGGAAAGCTCACCGCACCGGTGATGGGGTCGCAGCCCATACCGCCGTGAACCACCTTGGAGTCAAAGGCAAGATCCTCTTTGCGGTCAAATTCGTCGTAATAGCACTCGTTTATCATGAGATTCCCTCCTGTTTCCCGGCGGCATGGCCGCAGCTTCTGATTCTCTCTTGATAAGTATATCGCAAACTTTTCCAAACTACAACGCAGATATTGCTTTACACATTGCAAAAAGTGCTGTATCCTATAAAAAAGGAGGTGTCGCCGTGAATCAGCCTGCCCAATACCACAAAAAAGGCTATCTCCATGAGGAGTTTCGCCTGTTTCACCTGCGGGACGCAGGGGTGGAGGAGATGGAACACCACTACCACGAATTTGACAAGATCGTCCTCTTCCTCTCCGGCACGGCCAGCTACATCATCGAGGGACGCTCGTACTTTCTGCAGCCCTGGGATGTGCTGCTGGTCAGCCACCACCTGATCCACAAGCCGGTCATCGACCCGGACGCCCCCTACGAACGGGTGGTCATCTACCTCGACCCCGGCTTTCTGCGCGTACAAAGCTCCCCGGACGGGGATCTGTCCGCCTGCTTTCGTCTGGCAAGAAAGCGCCAGTTTGCCCTCATGCGGCCGGACGGGGCGCAGCAAAAAGTCCTGGAGGGACTGCTCTCCCGGCTGGAGGGCGCGCTGGAGGACGAGGGCTTTGGGGGTCAGCTGCTGGCGCGCACCTGCTTTTTGCAGCTGCTGGTCCACCTGAACCGGGCCATGGTGCGCGACCGCACCGACCGGGACGCCGGGGTCAGCCGCCTTGACCCCAAGGTGGAGCGCACCCTGTCCTACATCAATGAACACCTTGCCGACGATTTGAGTGTGGACACCCTTGCCCGGTACAGCTATACCAGCAAGTACCACTTCATGCGCCGGTTCAAGCAATGCACCGGCCTGTGCGTCCACCAGTACATCACCCAAAAGCGGCTGCTGGCCGCCGCCCAGCTGCTGCGCTCCGGCGCGTCTGCCCAGAGCGCCTGCACCCGCTGCGGTTTTCAGGATTACTCGGCCTTTCAACGGGCCTTTCGCCGCCAGTTCGGCATGACGCCCCGGCAGCTGCAAAATGATTGACCGACCCCCTTTCCGGGTATAACAAATCCATGACGATACACGGAAAGGAAGGCTGATTTTATGCAAGTGAGAGAGCTGATGCACACCGACCCGGTCACCCTCTCCCCCGGGGACAGCACCGCGCTGGCTGCGCGGCTACTGAGCCGGCACAATGTGGGCGCGCTGCCCGTCTGCTCCTCCGACGGGCGGCTGCGGGGCATCGTCACCGACCGGGACATCGTGCTGCGCTGCATCGCCCCGGAGGACGACCCGGCCCAGACCCCGGTACGGGATGTGATGACCCGGGGGTGCTACACCGTAGCACCGGAGGCCGACTGCGCCGCCGCCGCCCACCTCATGGCGCAGCGGCAGGTGCGCCGCCTGCCCGTGGTGCAGCAGGGAAAACTGGTGGGGATGCTGTCGCTGGGTGACCTTGCCAAGTGCCGCACCTGCGACATGGAGGCGTCCCAGGCGCTGAGCGAAATATCGGGAAATATCCTACGCGTGGGCAAAAAGTGAAAAAGGCGCTGTCGCAGCATATAAACTTCTGCGTCTTGTGGGTTTCCGCAAATTAGCCCTATCGCAACTAAGACGAGAGGCCAACCCTTACGGGTCAGCCTCTCGTCTTACTTTTTAGACCGTTTTTTTGCAACGGGCCCTTTTTTATGTTGATGCGGCATTACCGCTCCTCGCGGAAGTAGTTCAGACCCAGCGCGGCGGGCAGACCCGAGCCCTCCCGCTTACGCACGGAGGTGACCACCAGCACGATGGCAGTGATGATGAAGGGCAGCGCCTGATACAGCTGGGTGGGAACCTTGGCCAGCCAGCCCAGCGCCTCGGGAAATGCCACGGCAAGGCTGGATCCGGACACACGCAGGGTGTTGAAGAAGCCGAACACGAAGGTGCCCAGAATGGCCATGGTGGGATTCCAGTTGGCGAAGATGACCAGCGCCACGGCGATCCAGCCGTAGCCGTTGATCCAGCAGGCACTGTTGAACGAGCCGGACATATTCAGACCCATGTAGTAGCCGCCAATACCCATGATGCCGCAGCCCAGGCAGATGTGCAGGTACTTCACCCGCTTGACATTGATGCCCACGCTGTCCGCCGAGCCGGGGTTCTCCCCCACCGCACGAAGGCGCAGGCCGGGGTTGGTTCGGTTGAGGTAGTACCACATACAAAGGGCGATGACCACGCCAAGATAAACCAGAATGTTGTGGGAGAACAGACCCTTTCCGATCACCGGGATCTGGGACAGGCCGGGGATGGCGATGTCCGCAAAGCCGTTTTTGATGCTGGAATAATCGCTCATGGCAGGCCAGGCCACCGCCTTGATGGCGTTGCCCACGAAGAAGTACACGCCCAGACCGAAGGTGGTCAAGGTCAGACCGGTGATGTTCTGGTTGGCCTGCAGGCTGACGGTAAGGGCGGCGAACAGCAGACCCATCAACGCGCCCATGGCAAAGGCGGTGAGGATGCCCACCAGCATACTGTTGGTGTAGCAGCCCACGATGTAGCCGAAGATGGCGCCCACGGCCATGATGCCCTCCACGCCCAGATTCAGGCTGCCGGACTTTTCCACCACGATCTCGCCCACGGTACCGTAGAGCAGGGGGATGTTATAGACCACAATGTTGTGGATAAAGGTGGTAACGACACCCAGTTTATCCATTTCCATTACTGTTTGCCCCCTTTCTTATTGCGTACCACGCGGAAGCGGATGAAGAACTCCGCCGTGAGGACCAGAAACAAAATCACGCCCTGGAGCATATTGGCAAAGCTGGAGTCCACCTTGGAGAAGGTGGCGGCGGCGGCAATGGAGCCGTAGTGCAGCATGGAGATGAGGGCGGACACCACGAAAATGACCGCGGTGTTCAGGTGGGACAGCCAGGCAACGATGATGCCCGTCCAACCCACATCCTCGGTGATGGCGGTGGACAGCACGCCGGCGGTGCCCACCTTGAATGCAGCGGCAAGGCCGATGAGGCAGGCGGACAGGAACACCGTGCGAAGCACGATGGTGTTCACCTTCATGCCGGCGTAATGAGCCGTGCCGGCGCTGTCACCCACCACGCTGATCTCATAGCCGTGCTTGGTATACTTCAGATACACAAACACCAACGCACCCACCAGGAAGGCCAGGATCACGCAGATGTTCAGCCCGAATTTACCCAGCATGATGCGGGGGAAGGCGGCAAAGGAAGCAAAGCTTTCAAACACGGGGCGGGCGGACTTTTCCTGCAGGAAGAAGTTCCAGTCGGCCTTGGTGTCGCCCAAAAAGGTGAGGACATACAGCGCCACATAGTTGAGCATCAGGGTCATCAGCGTCTCGTTGGTACCGAATTTGACCTTGAGCGCGGCCACGAACACGCCGTACAGACCGGCGGCCAGCATGGCGGCCAGACACATCAAAATCAGGGTAACGGCATTGGGAAGAACCGGCCCCAGCTTCAGGGCCACGGTGGCGGAGGCGATGGCGCCCATGATGAACTGACCCTCGCCCCCGATGTTCCAAAAGCGCATTTTGAAGGCCAGCGACAGCGCCACTGAGGTCAGCGCCAGAGGAACAAAGACTTTCAGGTAATTTTCAAAGGCCTTGTAGGCGATTTTGTTGCCCACCATACCCATGGTGAACATACGGCCGTAGTAGGCCAGCGGATTCACTCCCATGGCCAGCAAAAGCACGCCGCCGATCACAAGGGCGAACAGCACGGCGGCCACATACAGCACAGCCTTTTTCCACAGGGGGCAGGCGTCCCGTTTTACAATGTGAATGCCCATGTCAGTTCTCCCCCTCCTCTTGCGCGGCCTTCAGCTGCTCTTGCGTAATGTTGGTGTCCCGGGCGATGCCGGCGGGCTTGTCCTCGTACTTGTCGGTCAGGTCGAGCGCACCCGTCATCATCAGACCCAGCTCCTCCTTGGTGGTCTTGTGGGCGTGAACCACACCCATGACTTTTCCGTGGCACAGCACCATGATCTTGTCGCACAGGGCCAGCATCACATCCAGATCCTCGCCCACGAACAGGATGCCCACGCCGTCCTGCTTCTGCTGGTTGAGGATGTCGTAGATGGCGTAGGAGGAATTGATGTCCAGTCCGCGCACGGGATAGGCGGTGACGATGACATTGGGGCCGGCCTTGATCTCGCGGCCCAGCAGCACCTTCTGCACATTGCCGCCGGACAGACGGCGCACCGGCGTCTCGGTAGAGGGGGTGACCACCTCCAGCTCCTCAATGATCCGCTGGGCGTCGGCCCGCCCCGTTTTGCGATCGACGAAAAGGCCCTTGGCGTCCGCGTAGTTTTTCAGGATCATGTTGTCCGTAATGGACAAGGAGGGCGCAAGACCCATGCCCAGCCGATCCTCCGGGATGAAGGACATGGAGATGCCCTTTTCCAGAATGGCCTTGGGGGGCAGACCCACGATGTTGTCGCCCTTATGGATCATCAGACCGGACTGGATGGGGCGCAGGCCGGCAATGGCCTCGCACAGCTCCTTCTGGCCGCAGCCGGCGATGCCGGCCACACCAAGGATCTCGCCGCCGCGGATATAGAAGTTGACCTTGTCGATGGCGGTAGCGCCCTCGTCATTTTTGATGGTCAGATCCCGGATCTCCAGCAGGGGACGGGTCTTTTCCACCACGGGACGGGCAATGTTCAGATCGATCTTGCGGCCCACCATCCACTCGGTCAGCTCCTGCTCGTTGGTATCGGCGGTGTTGACGGTGGTGATATACTGCCCCTTACGCAGGATGGCCACCCGGTCGGAAATGTCCATCACCTCGTTGAGCTTGTGGGTGATGATGATGATGGAGTGCCCCTCCTGCTTCATGCGCCGCAGCACGGCGAAGAGCTTTTCGATCTCCTGCACGGTGAGCACGGCGGTAGGCTCGTCCAGAATGATGATCTTGGCGCCGTAATACAGCACCTTGATGATCTCCAGCGTCTGCTTTTCCGACACGGCCATGTTGCACACCTTTTTCCGGGGATCAATGTCGAAGCCGAACTTTTTGGCCATGGCCTCGATCTCATCATAGCGGCGGCGGTTCAGGCCAAAGCCGGACTTCTCCCGACCCATCCAGATGTTGTCGGCGGCGGAGAACACATCCACCAGCTTGAAGTGCTGATGGACCATGCCGATACCCAGCCGCTTGGCATCCTCGGGCGAGGTGATGCTCACCGGCTTGCCGTCCACCAGGATCTGGCCGGCGTCCGGGGCGTAAATGCCCGAGAGCATATTCATCAGAGTGGTCTTGCCCGAGCCGTTTTCCCCCAGCAGGGACAGGATCTCCCCCTGGCGCAGGTTCAGGTTGATGTTGTCGTTGGCCAACACCTTGGTGCCAAAGCGCTTGGTGATGCCGCGCATCTCAATGGCGTACTGTTCCGGCATATGGATCACATCCTTTTCCAGATATGAGATATGAGATAAAAGATAAACGATACGCAGGCAGGGCCTATCACTTATCTTTTATCTCGTATCAAGAAAGACCGGGCCGGCCGGAATATCCGGCCGGCCCGGTAGTGCTTATCGGGTCTTTTGAGGGGTGTGTAAATTACACTTCCTCAACACCGGCCACCAGGTAGTTCATGGAGCCGGTGATCACGCCGTCCTCAACGGAGGGACCGCCGGCAGCAACGATCTCGTTGCCGGCATTGTCCACCAGAGCGGCGTCAGCGCTGGTGACGGTACCGTCAGCAGCGATGGACAGCTTCACGCCGGAGAACACATCCCACTCGCCATTGACGATCATGGCCTTGACAGCCTCGATGGCCTTGTCGGTGTTGGCAGCGCAGTTGGCAGTCAGGGGGGAGGCGTCAACGAAGCCTTCCTTCAGGCCGCCGTAGTAAGCGGAGCCACCCATCTTCTCAACGAACTTGGAGGCATCGCCCTCACAGTCAATGGCAGCCTGCATGGCGGTGGCGTAGTACACATTCCAGTTCCAGATGGCGGCGGTCAGGTGAGCGGCGGGGGCGTCAGCGGTCATGTCGGAGTTGTAGCCGCAGCCGAACACGCCGGCGTTCTGAGCAGCGATCTGGGGCTGAGCGGAGTCGCAGTGCTGGGAGATCACGCCGCAGCCGAAGGTGTTGATCAGCTCCTCGGCGTAGGCCTTCTCGTTGACCTCGTCAGCCCAGGCGCCCAGGTTCTTCACATAGATCTTGGCGTTGGGGTTGGCAGCCTGCACGCCCAGAGCAAAGCCGTTGATGCCGGAAGCGGTCTCGGCGTAAGCGGTGGTGTAAGCGGCGACGTAGCCAACGTTGTTGTTACCGGTCTCCAGGCTCTTCAGACCGGCGGCGATGCCGGCCAGGTAGCGGGCCTGATAGGCGCGGCCGAAGTAGTTGTTGAAGTTGGTCTCGTTGCTCAGGTAGCCGGTGCCGTGAGAGAAGATCACATTGGGATAGGTCTGGGCGGCCTCAGCCATGGCGTCGATGTAGCCGAAGGAGATGCCGAAGATGATGTCGGCACCCTGACCGACCAGAGTGTCAACGGCGGCCAGAACCTGCTGCTTATCCTCGGGAACCT
>JAGBTC010000067.1 GCA_017631545.1 Oscillospiraceae bacterium | reverse complement strand
TTCTGCCGACGGTGTGATTACAGTTGAAGAGTCCAAGACTGCCGAGACCTACACCGAGGTGGTGGAGGGTATGCAGTTTGACCGCGGTTATATCACGCCCTATATGGTTACCGACACCGAGAAGATGGAGGCCGTCATGGACGACGCCCTCATCCTCATCACCGACAAGAAGATCTCCGCCATTCAGGAGCTGCTGCCCCTGCTGGAGCAGGTGGTGCAGTCCGGTAAGAAGCTGGTCATCATCGCCGAGGATGTGGAGGGCGAGGCTCTGTCCACCCTGATCGTCAACCGCCTGCGCGGCACCCTGAATGTGGCCTGCGTCAAGGCGCCCGGCTTCGGCGACCGCCGCAAGGAGATGCTGCAGGATATCGCCATCCTCACCGGCGGCACCGTCATCTCCTCCGAGGTGGGTCTGGAGCTGAAGGAGGCGCAGCTGTTCCAGCTGGGTCAGGCCCGTCAGGTGAAGATCACCAAGGAGAACACCATCATCGTGGACGGTGCCGGCGATCCCGCCGCCATCCAGGCCCGCGTCAACCAGATCAAGTCCCAGATCGAGGTGACCACCTCCGAGTACGACCGCGAGAAGCTGTCCGAGCGTCTGGCCAAGCTGGCCGGCGGCGTGGCTGTCATCAAGGTTGGCGCTGCCACCGAGGTGGAGATGAAGGAGAAGAAGCTGCGTATCGAAGACGCCCTGAACGCCACCCGCGCCGCCGTTGAGGAAGGCATCGTGGCCGGCGGCGGTACCGCTTATGTCAATGCCATCCCTGCCGTGGAGAAGCTGATCGCCAAAGTGGACGGCGACGAGAAGACCGGCGTTCGCATCATCGCCAAGGCGCTGACCGAGCCGGTGAAGCAGATCGCCGCCAACGCCGGCATCGACGGCAGCGTGGTTCTGGAGAAGATCAAGAACGCCCGCAAGACCGGCTACGGCTTCGACGCCTATAACGAGACCTATGTGGACATGATCGCCGCCGGCATCGTGGATCCCACCAAGGTCACCCGTTCCGCCCTGCAAAATGCGGCCTCCATCGCCGCCACCCTGCTGACCACCGAGTCTCTGGTGGCCGACAAGCCCGCCCCTGCGGCTCCTGCCGCCCCCGCCATGCCCGACATGGGCGGCATGGGGATGATGTAATCGCCCCCTAACAATGAAAAAGTGTGCTGTCCGGTTGGACAGCACACTTTTTATTTTTCGGTTTGGCGTTTCTTTAATCCGCAAGAACCATCGCAGCAGCCCCATCCCAACGGCTGAGCGCGCCGGTAACGGGATCGAGTTGGTATTCGCCGGTGTCGGTACGAACATGCCACACCGGGTTCAGCCGCGCCGGGCCGGACATGGTAACCGCAAGGGTATAAGACGGGGTGATGGCGTCCACCCGGTTATACACATCGCCCAGTTCCTTCATAGCGTTGAGCAGGCGCACAAGGGCGGTGGCCACGGTCACATTGGCCGCCTCATCGGAAAAGCTCGGCCTGCCCACCACCCAGCGTGCGTTGGAAATGCGGGTAAGCTGCCCGTCGGTATAGTGCAGGGTGGCCTGACAGTCCAGCACCGGCGCACCGTCCACCGTCTGGCGGAAGGTGATCTGGCCGTTGCCCTGCTCCACCCCATCCTCCAGCACCGCGCTGTCCACCTCCAGCCGGGAGAGTACCCACGCTCCGTGTTCCCGGGCGGTACGCCCGGACAGAGGGTAGAGCTGCGACTCGAATTGTGCCCAAAATTCTCCGGTGCTGTGGAACTGCACCTGCCCGTTGGCATTGGAATAGCGGTATACCTCGCCGCCCCGGGCCTCCACCTTCACCGCACCACCCAGCAGAACGGCGGCCAGCGCCTGCTCCCGGGCAAGGTCACGCTCAGCCTGCGCCGGGCGCAGCGTCATACTGTGGGGCACCACCTCGTCAGCCACCGACACCCCACCGGCGCGCAGCACCTCAATGGCACTTTTCCGGGCGCTTTCCACGCTCTGGACATCCTCCAGCCTGCGGCTGCCCACCAGCAGCAGCAAGAACAGGTTCAGCAGCAGAAGAATAATAATGATGATGTTTTTCAGCTTTGCACCTTCCACCGCTGTCACCTCCTGCCCATGTTATTGCTCGCCGGCGATCCAACCGGCGATGGCCGTGTCGCCATGTTCCTGATAGCAAAGCTCCAGCGCGCTGCCCTGCCGATCCCCGTCGGCAAGGATGGCTGCCGCCTGCCGGGCAGGCAGCAGCAGTGTGGTGCTGTCCTGCGCGGTATAGGTACGCAGGCGCAGCTCCAGCTCCCGGATATACCCCTGTTCCACCAGCACTTGGGCGGCATAGCCCCCCTCTCCCACGCGCACGGGAATGTTATCCAGCGCATAGCCAAAGCAGATGCGCCAGCTGTCCTGCCCCAGTCCTTCGATCCCGGACAGGTACACACGGGCCTGCCCACACCAGGGCTCCAGCACGCCGCACACCAGCTCCCGGGCGCTTTCCACCGCGCTGACCAGCGGGGTTTCTCCCGGGGCCACACCGTAGCGATCCTCTTCTCCATCGTAGACCACCGTGCCGTTGTTCAAAATGGTCAGCGTATCGTTTCCGCTGCGGGCGCGGCGGCCCTCCGGCGTTTCGTACACGGTGGTAATGCCCACCGGAAAGGACAGCCGATCCAGCAGTTCCTCCAGCCGTCCCTCCTCCTGCATCAGCGGAAGGGAAACGGAAAACATCCGAGGGGTGGGGGTCTGTGCATCGATGAGCGTATCGGGGGCAATCCGCTCATAGTGGACGGACTGATAGGCAAAGATCGCGCCGTTTGCCTCCTCCTGCTCGGTGATGGTTTTGAGGTAGTCGGCACTGACCGAGGGCGCAGAGCAAACATAAAACGCCCCGTCCCGGGCACTGCGGTAGTAAAGCTGCACTCCCTGCTCACCGCCGGACAGCAGCATATGGCGCGCCGCGTCGGTCAGCCGGGGATTGGAGCGGTCGGACAGCCAACCGGTCAGCACCGGGAATGGCACACCGGTTTGAAAGTCGAAGTAGGCGCCCGGCGCGGTGACCAGCGCTGCCTCCCAGCGTGCCCGATCCACCTGCTCCGGCGTTCCGGCGGCAGAAAGTACCTCGCCCAGCACGGGGGCGACCCGGCTGAACAGGCTTTGCAGCTGCTGGGTATACTGCACCGCGCAGCAGCCGCCCGCGTTCATCACCGCCATGCGAAGAGGCACGGCGACGCTGCCGCTGTGCCCGGCTTGCTCGCCGGTTTGGGTCTGCTCCGGACGCCTGCCCTCCAGAACGCCGGGCAGCTGCCCCAGCAGCGGACTTTGGGCGGCAAGCCACAGGGCGCTGCAGGTCAGCGCCGCGATCAGCAGGCTCTTGCCCACCTCGATCACACATTTCTTATCCATGGTCAGGCCCCTCGATATTCAGCTCCATTCGCAGGGTCAGGCCGGGCTCCTGCTTGTCTACCACGCGCAGCTCGCCCTGATGCTGCTCCACGATCTCCTTGGCGATGGACAGACCCAGACCGGTGCCGCCCGACTCCCGGGAGCGCGCCTTATCCACCCGGTAAAAGCGCTCGAAAATGCGGCCGCGGTCGGCGGCAGGAATACCGATGCCGTTGTCGTCCACTTCCATCCACACACGCTTGTCGTCCCGGCCGGTGGTGATGACGATGCGTCCGCCGTCAGGGGTGTACTTGATGGCGTTGGACACGATGTTCATCATCACCTGCAGCACCCGTTCCCGGTCGGCCACGATCTCGGGCAGCCCGGGTTCCAGCTTCAGCTCAACGGTGTGGTCATGCTTCTGCGCCTCCATGTAGGTGGCGTTGTACAGGTCGGTGATCGCCCCGGTGAAGGAGAAACGGGTCAGCTTCAGCTCCGTATGC
>JAGBTC010000066.1 GCA_017631545.1 Oscillospiraceae bacterium | reverse complement strand
GGGCGTCGGCCCCATCGAGGCCTCCCGGGAGGCGCTGGAAAAGGCCGGCCTGAAGATCGAGGACATCGGCCTCATTGAGCTCAACGAGGCCTTCGCCGCCCAGTCCGTAGCCGTGATGCGCGAGTGGGTCAAGTGGTCGGACACCGAGACCTTTGACTCCATCTGGGCGCGCACCAATGTCAACGGCAGCGGCATCTCCCTGGGTCACCCCCTGGCCGCCACCGGCGGTATCCTGACCACCAAGCTGTTCTACGAGCTGAAGAATCGCCCCGACGTGCGCTACGCTATGGTCACCATGTGCATCGGCGGCGGCATGGGCTTTGCCTCCATCTTTGAGCAGTGCAGAAAGGACGGTTGATGAACATGAAGAAAGTAATTATCGCCGATAGCGTTCGTACCGCCTGGGGCAAGCCCGGCGCGGGTCTGGCCCCCTTCATCTCCTCCGACTTTTCTGCCAAAATTCTCACCGCGCTGCTTGAGCGCACCGGTGTGGACGCCAACGCCGTGGATCAGGTGGTCTTTGGTCAGGCACATCCCTCCACCATGCCCAACAACATCGGTCACTACGCCTGGCTGAAGGCGGAGCTGCCCGTGGAGGTGCCCGGCTACACGGTGCAGAGCTACAGTGGTTCTGCCCTGCAGGCGCTGCGTAACTGCTACTACCTCATCGCCACCGGCAACGAGGACATCTGTGTGGCCGGCGGCGCGGACAGCTACTCCGCCGCCCCCTTCGTGCTGCGTGACGCCCGTAACCACTTCTATCCCCAGCACCGCACCTTCATCGACTCCATCGAGGAGGCCGAGCAGTACACCCAGCCCAAGCCCATGAGCCGTCAGGAGCAGTACGAACTGGCCCACGGTACCGCTATGAGCGCTGAGGCGGCCGAATATGCCCAACAGAGCATCGCCAAGGCTCAGGCTGCCGACTGCGCCGCCCAGATCCTGCCCATCTCCTACGAGGTACGCAAGAAGGGCATCATCACCGTGGACAAGGACGAGCTGGTGGCTTCCGCCTGCGCCGACAAGGCTCTGTCCCCCTACGCCGACGGCGCTGCCGTCACCATGCTCATGAGCGAGGACAAGGCCAAGGAGCTGGGCGTCAAGGCTCAGGCCGCCGTCTGCGGCTTTGCCGTGGCCGGCTGCGACCCCACCAAGCAGCAGACCTCCGGTGCCATCGCCGTGGAGAAGCTGCTCAAGAACAAGGGTCTGTCCATGGACGACATCGCAGTCATCGAGGTCATCGAGAACAGCGCCCAGGATGTGCTGGACACCGTCAAAACTCTGGGCGGCAATGCTCAGGTCAACCCTATGGGCGGCGCTCTGGCCTACGGCAAGAACGACGGTGCGGAGGGCATCTTCATGCTCATGCGTCTGGTGGACAGCCTGAAGGCAGGTCAGAAGGGCATCCTGTGCGTGTACAGCGCCGGCGGTCAGGGCATGGCCGCTCTCATCGAGAAGTAAGAAAGGAAATAGACACCATGAACTATTCCCTGCAGAATAAAGAGCAGTTTATCGCCAAGGATCAGATCATCGCTCTGCTGGATCGCCATATGGCGGACAACAAGTGGAACAGCGTGCTGCTTCTGCCCCCCGACATCACCCGCTCCCACTCCGGCGCCGGACTGATCACCGCCCACTACTACAAGGAGCTGACCGCCAAGGGCGTCAGCGTCAAGGTGCTGCCCGCGCTGGGCACCCACCTGCCCATGACCGAGGAGCAGCTGCGCGAGATGTTTGGCGACGGCATCCCCATGGATGCCTACATCGCCCACGATTTCCGCAACGCCATCGAGGTGGTGGGCACCGTCCCCGGCGCCTATCTGGACGAGGTATCCGAGGGTCTGTTCAAGGACGATGTGACCGTGTCCGTCAACCGTGAGCTGCTCAGCGGCAAGTATGACGCCATCCTGTCCATCGGACAGGTCGTTCCCCACGAGCTGGCCGGCTTTGCCGGCTACACCAAGAACCTGGTGGTGGGCTGCGGCGGCGGTGAGATGATCAATGTCAGCCACTTCCTGGGTGTGTTCTACGGCCGTCACCGCATCGTGGGCAATGTGAACACCCCGCCCCGGCGTCTGTTCGACTATATCCAGAAGCATTTTCTGGACAAGCTGCCCCTCACCTTTGTGCTGACCGTTATGGATCAGCTGGACGGAGAGGACATCTTCAAGGGCATTTTTATTGGCAAGGAGCGCGACAGCTTTGAGCAGGCCGTCGCTCTGAGCCAGCAGGTCAACATCAACCATGTGGAAAAGCCCGTAAAGAAGTGCGTGGTCTGGATGGACCCCCACAGCTACCACTCCACCTGGGTCACCAACAAGGCCTTCTACCGCACCATGAAAATGGTGGAGGAGGGCGGCGAGATCATCGTCATCGCCCCCGGCCTGCACGTGTTTGGCGAGAACGATCTGGCCGATCAGGCCATCCGCAAGTACGGCTACCGCCCCCGTGAGGAGATGCTGGAGCTGTATCAGAACGATCCGCTGCTGAGCAAGAATATGTCCCTGGCCGGCCACCTGATCCGCTGCGTGCCCAGCATGGAGACCAAGCTGACCTACTGCACCGATCAGATCTCCAAGGAAGAGATCGAGCACGCCGGCTTCTGCTACATGAGCGTGGCGGACGCGCTGGCCGCCTATCCCTGTGAGGACTGGCAGACCGGCTGGAAGACCCTGCCCAACGGTGAGGAGATCTATTTCGTACGCAACGCCGCGCTGGGTCTGTGGCAGTATGACGGTCTTTACAACTAACTCTATATACGAGGTGTTAACCGTGAAAAAGTGTACCGTGATCGGCGGCGGCGCCATGGGACGCCAGATCGCCCTGAACACCGCCATTCACGGCTACGAGGTCGTGGTGTGTGAAAGCTTCCCCGCCGCCCGGGAGAGTCTGGAACTCTGGAAGGAAGAGTATCTGGCCGGACGCATTGCCAAGGGGCGCATGACGCAGGAGCAGGTGGATGCCGTCAAGGCCCGGTTTTCCGTTACGGACGATCTTTCCGCCGCCTGTCAGGACTGCGACATCGTCATCGAAGCCATCATTGAGGACAAGCAGGCCAAGAGCGACCTGCTCGCCCAGGTCAGCCGACTGACCCGCCCGGACACCATCATTGCCACCAACTCCAGCTTTATGGTGTCCTCCACCTTCGCCGGGGTGGTGGCTCATCCCGAGCGACTGGCCAACCTGCACTACTTCATGCCCGCGCTGGTGATGAAGCTGGTGGAGGTGGTCAAGGGCGAACACACCTGCCAGGAGACGGTGGACAAGCTGATGGCCTTCGCCCGCGAGACCGGCAAGACCCCGGCATTGGTGAAAAAGGAGGAGGACGGCTTCATCGTCAACAACATCCTCAAGGTCATCAAGGAGGAGGCCTACCGGCTGGTCAACGAGGGGGTCTGCTCGCTGGAGGATCTGGACACCGCGGTGGAACTGGGTCTGGGTCACCCCATGGGTCCCTTCAAGCTGGACGACATGAGCGGCATCGATGTGCGCTACAGCGTACTCAAGCGCCGTTTGGAGGAGACCGGCACAAAGTCCCACGGCTACGACATGATCTCCAACCTGTACCAGCAAGGTCGGCTGGGCAAAAAGATCAAGCACGGCTTCTACGACTACGAGTAAAGGCACAAAAAACCGCCTCGTCCCACAGGGACGAGGCGGTTTTATTTGGTTACATCCGGGTCTCGAGGGGGGAAAGCATGGTGTAGCCGTCCTGCTCCAGACGGCCAAGCAGGGTGGACAGCACCTGCGCGGTAGCGGCGCTGTCATCCAGCGTGAGGTAGACCGTGCGCCGGCCGGTACCCATGGCGTTGACCATGCGCTGGGCGTAAGCGGCGGCACGCTCGCCGCTGCGGACGCTGCCGTTCACGGTATCCTGCCAGCAGACCCAATCGTGGCCTTCCAGCTCCTGCCGCTGCTCTGCCGGGGCATATACCGCCGTGGCGGCGGTGTATGCCGTCACCGCCAACAAGTGGTTGCCCTGCGCCAATGCCTGCCGGCTGGTCGAAGCGTCCGTCCCCTGCGTCAGCAGGCCGACGGTATGGCCGGAGCCTACCACGCGCCGCACCAGATCGTCCTGCACGGAAATGCTGTCCGGTTCAAAGAAGAACGCTCCGCGCCACCCGGCGCGATCCATGGTGTTAAGAATTCTCTGCAGCCCATCGCCCCCGGTGCAGCGCACCCCAATGCACACCTGCACCCGCGACTGGGGCGTGTCATCCGCAGGAGGCTCCGGCAGCTGTGGCGGCTGCACGGGCTTCAGACTGTCCTGATATTTCTGCAGCTGATTGGCCATATCCATGCTGGCCGCATCCAGAAATCCCTCATCGCTCAGCCAGGCCGCGTCGTTGCTGATACGCAGCAGATAGCCGCTTTGCGTCTGGGTGTAGTAATGGTCCAGACCAAAAAAGTCACACACCGCCACCACCGGAAGATAAATTCTTCCGGTGCGATTGACCGCCCGGGGCATCACCTTGCCGGAGATCTGGTCGTAAGAAGTGCCCTTGGCAAGATCAAATACCAGCATCTGGTTCAGGTTATACAGCGTGACGGTGTTGCTGCTGCGGCTATAATTGTACTGCATGCCAAAATCCACCGTGGTCACCGACCGGTCGAACACCGTGCTGGGAACATACAGCAGACCGTTTACCCACGCGGGCATGGCATCCGCCTGAAGGGGCATCAGCCTGTCGTTTACCGCGGTGAAGCACACTCGCTCGGTCGCCATACCCGGCGTACACAGCATCGCTGCCAGCAGGGCGATGGCACACAATACAGCGGTGAATCGTCGTTTCATCGCCCATTCCTCCTTCTTTCGCGGCTTTTTATTGATTATTGAATTATACCATAGTATAATGAAAAAGACAAGCTGCGCCTACAGGCACAGCGACGAAGGAGATTTTATCATGACCATCGTATACAACTCCAAAACCGGCTTCACCCAACAGTACGCCCAGATGCTGGCCAAGGCACAGGGGCTGAGCGCCCTCTCTTTGGAGGAGGCTTGCGCGCAGCTTGCCTCGGGCAGCCCGGTGCTGTTCATGGGCTGGGTCATGGCCGGCCATATCAGCGGCGTGGATCAGGCGGTGCGTCGGTGGAAGGTGCAGTGCGCCGTAGGCGTGGGTATGTCCCCTGCCGGCAAGGAGGTGCTGGCCACTCTGTCCAAGGCCAACTATATCCCCAACGCCCCCATTTTCTATCTTCAAGGGGGCTGGGCACCCAAAAAGGTAAGCTGGTTCCAGCGCAGAATGGTGGGCATGGTCACCCGCACCACCCGTCGGC
>JAGBTC010000065.1 GCA_017631545.1 Oscillospiraceae bacterium | reverse complement strand
TTGTGTTATATAATATTTTGACTTTGTATGCGAAAGGGACACACGGCATGGAAAAGGAAGTCATCATTTCCATCAAGGGAATGCAGGAGTTTGAACAGACAGGGAAGGACACCATTGAGCTGGTCACCCGGGGTAGCCTTGGGGAGCGGGCGGGGGTGTACACCCTGCGTTATCAGGAGAGCGAGTTGACCGGTCTGGAAGGCACGCAGACCACCATTGAGGTGGAGCCGGAACGGGTGAGTATGCTGCGCGAGGGTCAGGTAAATACCCAGATGATCTTTCAGGAGGGACGCCGCCACCTGTCCATGTACAACACGCCTTACGGCTCTATGGCCGTGGGGGTCAACACGCGCCACCTGTACGCGCAGCTGGACGCCGCCGGCGGCGACATCGAGATCGACTATTCCATCGAGATCGACCACGCCATTGTGGGGCGCAATATCTTCCGTATCAATGTCAAGCAGGCCGGTGACACGGTGCTGAAGCAGTAACTTCCAACTTTATACTAAAGGTGTGATATACAAATGAGCAACATGATCCAGTCGGCCAAGCAGCAGGTGGCTGCGCTGACCCAGGCCGCCTATGAAAAGGCCGCCGCTGCCGGGGTTCTGCCCGCCGGGGCGCAGGTAAAGGCCACCATCGAGATCCCCAAGGACACCGCCCACGGGGACTATGCCTCCTCCTTCGCCATGGCGGGGGCAAAGGCGCTGCACATGGCTCCCCGGGCCATCGCCCAGACCATTGTGGACCATTTGGAACTGGAGGGCAGCTACTTTGACAAGGTAGAGATCGCCGGCCCCGGTTTCCTCAACTTCACCCTGGGTGCCAAGTGGTACGGCGAGGTGCTGGCCGCCATCGAGGCCGAGGGCGCAGCCTACGGCTCCAATGACGAGGGCAAGGGCGAGAAGGTGATGGTGGAGTTCGTCTCCGCCAACCCCACCGGCCCCATGCACATGGGCAACGCCCGGGGCGGCGTGCTGGGTGATACCCTGGCCAATGTCCTGGCCCGGGACGGCTGTGACACATGGAAGGAGTTCTATGTCAACGACGCCGGCAATCAGGTGCACAAGTTCGCCGTGTCCATCAACGCCCGGTATATGCAGATCATTCTGGGGGAGGAGAATTTCGAATTCCCCGAGGAGGGCTACCACGGCAACGACATCCGCGAGCTGGCGCAGGCCATCTACGATATGCACGGGGACAGCTGGAAAGACTTGCCCGAGGAGGAGCGGCTGGAGAAGCTGGCCGAGTACGGCCTGTCCGTCAACATCCCCAAGATGAAGGCCGACCTGCGCCGCTACGGCATTGAGTACGACCAGTGGTTTATGGAGTCGCAGCTGCACGAGTCTGGCTATGTAGCGGAAACGGTGGATATGCTCACCGAAAAGGGCTGGACCTATGAAAAGGACGGTGCCTTGTGGCTGGACACCACCGCTTTGCTCAAGGAGAAGTTCCTGCGCGAGGGCAAGACTCAGGAGCAGGTGGACAAGCTGGATCTGAAGGACGATGTGCTGCGCCGTGCCAACGGCTTTTACACCTACTTCGCCGCCGACATCGCCTATCACCGCAACAAGTTCGCCGTGCGCGGCTTCGATAAGGTCATCAACATCTGGGGTGCGGATCACCACGGCCATGTGGCCCGCCTGCAGGCGGCGCTGGACGGGCTGGGGCTGGACGGCTCCAACCGGCTGGTCATCGTGCTGATGCAGCTGGTCAACCTGCTGCAGGACGGCAAGCCCGTGCGTATGTCCAAGCGCTCGGGCAAGGCCATCGCCCTGCACGACCTGCTGGACGAGATCAGCGTGGACGCCGCCCGGTACTTCTTCAACTCCCGTTCCTCCACCACACCGCTGGACTTCGACCTGGATCTGGCGGTGCGGCAGGACAGCGAGAACCCGGTGTACTATGTCCAGTACGCCCACGCCCGTATCTGCTCCCTCATCGCCAATCTGGCCGCCGAGGGTGAGGGCGTGAAGAAGGCGGCCGACATCGACGCGGCCGTGTTTGCCGACCCGGCCGAGCGGGCGCTGATCAAGGCGCTCAGCCAGCTGCCCGATGAGATCCATCTGGCGGCCAAGTCCTACGACCCCAGCCGCATCAACCGCTATCTGGTGTCGCTGGCCGGCGACTTCCACCGTTTCTACAACGCCTGCCGCATCAAGGGGGAGGAGAGCGCGGTGCTGTCCGCCCGACTGAAGCTGGCCGACAGCGTGCGTAGTGTGATCGCCAACTGCCTTGCCCTGCTGGGCGTGGCCGCGCCGGAGAAAATGTAAATTGACCCATGAGCGGATGCCCTGGCATCCGCTCATGTTCTATGGGCTCAATAAGGAGGAATTTGCATGAAGATCGTGATCGTGGACGGACAGGGCGGCAAGCTGGGTAAATTGCTGGTGGAGCAGCTCAAGCAGCGCTGCCCCCAGGGGCAGATCTACGCCATCGGCACCAACTCCATCGCCACCGCCACCATGCTCAAGGCCGGGGCGGACTTTGGCGCTACCGGGGAAAACCCCGTCATGCGTAATGTGATGGACGCGGATGTGGTGCTTGGCCCCACGGGCATCGTGGTGACACACGCCATTCTGGGGGAGGTCACCCCTGCCATGGCGGAAGCGATAGGCGGCTGCCGCGCCCCCAAGCTGCTCGTTCCTATGAACAGCTGCGGCGTGTGGGTGGCCGGGGTGCAGGAATTGCCGCTGTCAACTTATGTCAACCAAATTGTGGAGCGGGTGTGTCAAATGATCGCCCGGACGCAGGCATAATGC
>JAGBTC010000064.1 GCA_017631545.1 Oscillospiraceae bacterium | reverse complement strand
GGGCATCGTTGCCTATACCAGAACCTCCGCCATGGAGGGGAGTACCGTGACCGTAACGGACAGCCTGACACTGGAAAAGGCGGCACCGGTGTGCTGGTACTGGCTCTGTGCGGAAAAACCGGTGGTGGAGGAAAACACCCTGCGCAGCGTGAGCATCTTTACCGTCTGCTACTTCGCCACTATTCTGCTGACCACACTGCTGATCTCTCTGGACAACTTTTCCTTTGCCACCAGCTTCACCGCCGCGCTGACCTGCATAAGCAATGTCGGCCCCGGTCTGGACATGGTGGGGCCGTCGGGCAATTTTTCCGCCTTTTCTCCCCTGAGCAAGCTGGTACTTTCCGCCTGCATGGTCATCGGCCGTTTGGAGATTTTCCCCATTCTGGTGCTGTTCAGCCGGAGTGCCTGGCGCCGGGCGTAACCAAACCACAAATGAAACGAGCCTGTGTCCGTAGACACAGGCTCGTTTTTTACGACTTGACGGGGGGCTTGGTTTTCTCCTCGTCCAGGCGCACCTTTTCCAGAAATTCCACCAGCGGCTGCTCCAGCGTCAGACTATCCCCAAAGGGGTTCACCACCAGTCCCACCGCCGCCTTATCCCGCAGGATCATGCGCGCGTAGTCGCCAAAGGTGAGTACCACCGTCTGCTGCGTTTCACCGGGAAAGCCCTTTTTCAGCTCCTCCAGATCGGTGAAGCAGGGGAAAAAGGCCCGAGCGTCCGGGGTGGTGATCAGCTGAAACTGCAGCTGGGTATTCTTCTTGTCCGGGGTGATGGTCACCGGGGCAAGCAGCTGCGCCTGCAGCAGCATATGCAGGGTGATCATCTGGTGTTCCCGGGCGTGTTCCCCCTGGTGCAATCGGGCAATAGCCTCTTTTAGAACCGGGTTGGTAACCGGCGATTGTTTCTCGTTCATGCTCATGTCCTCCCAAATATCCCCCCGAAAAGGGAAAACTGTGGTATGCAATAGCATACCACAGTTTTTGCTCTTTGGAAAGGGTTTACTTCTGCTCGCCCAGGGCACGGCTCTTGGATACCAGCACCTTCTCCTCATAGCAGGAGAAGGCGTTGTCCACCAGTGCCTTGTCCGGCTTGGGGGAAAGCAGGCTGACCACCGGGACGATGACCAGACCGGCGAGCATGCAAAATGCCCCGGCGTTGATGGGCGATTGGAGCAGCGTGGGGAAGGCCGCCTTCCAGAATATATTGGCCACCATGAACAGCGAGCAGAACAGGAAGCTGACCCAGCAGGCCGCCTTGGTCGTCCGCTTCCAGTACAGGCCGTACAGGAACGGGGCAAGGAACGCACCGGCCATAGCGCCCCAGCTCACGCCCATGAGCTGGGCAATGAAGGTGACGCTGGACTTGTACTGAATGATCGCCAGCACAGCGGAGATGACGATAAACACCACGATGAGCACGCGCATGACCAGCAGCTGCTGCTTTTCCTTCATGTCCTTGACGATGTGCCCACGGATCATATCCAGCGTCAGCGTGGAGCTGGAGGTGAGTACCAGCGAGGACAATGTGGACATGGAGGCGGACAGCACCAGAACGATGACAACGGCAATCAGAACATCGGACAGCCCGGACAGCATGGTGGGCACCACGCTGTCAAAACCGTTGGCAGCAATGTCGATCTGATCGGAGAACAGCCGGCCGAAGCCGCCAAGGAAGTAACAGCCGCCGGCCACCACCAGCGCAAAGGCCGTGGATACCACGGTGCCGGTTTTGATGGACTGCTCGCTCTTAATGGCGTAGAACTTCTGCACCATCTGGGGCAGACCCCATGTGCCCAGCGAGGTGAGCACCACCACGCCCAGCAGGTTGACGGGGTCGGGCCCGAAGAAGGAGGCGAACACGCCCGGGGTGGCAGACACACTCTCATCCACCACTCTGCCAAGTCTGTCCAGCGCGGCGAGGAAGCCGCCCTGACTGTTGAGCACGGCGGCGATAACCGCCGCGATGCCTACCAGCATGATGATGCCTTGAATGAAGTCGTTGATGGCGGTAGCCATGTAGCCGCCGGCAATGACATACACACCGGTCAGCACAGCCATGACGATCACGCACACGGAGTAGTCCAACTTAGGAAAGGCCATGGCAAACAGTCGGGACAGACCGTTGTACAGGCTGGCGGTATAAGGGATCATAAACACAAACACAATGGCAGAGGCAGCCACCTTCAGCCCCTCCGAGCCAAAGCGCTTGCCGAAAAACTCCGGCATGGTGGCGCTGTCCAGATGCTGGGTCATCACCCGGGTGCGCCGGCCCAACACCACCCACGCCAGCAGCGAACCGAGAAAGGCGTTGCCGATGCCTGCCCATGTGGCGGCGATGCCGTACTTCCAGCCAAACTGACCGGCGTAGCCCACAAATACCACGGCGGAGAAGTAGGATGTGCCGTAAGCAAACGCGGTCAGCCACGGGCCGACGGAGCGCCCGCCCAGCACGAAGCCGCTGACATCGGTGGCACTTTTGCGGCAGTAGATGCCGATGCCCACCATCACAGCAAAGAATGCCACAAGCATGGCAACCTTGATGAACATAACGAACCAAGTCCTTTCTTTTACGATACTTTATCGCTTTTATGTGCTGAAGTTTAACGCTTAAAAGCGATAAAGTCAATGGGAAATTGCAAAATTTTTCAAAAATTTTTTCACCCGGGAGCATGGCGCAGCCGAACCGCTCCTGCGCCCGTGCGTCGCCTCCTGCAGAATACAAAAAGAGCGCAGTGCGGATGCACTGCGCTCTTGCTTATATTGCTTTGCCCTTATAGGTCAGTCCGCTGTACTTGGTCACCGGGTCGATACGCGCGTTATTCACGCGGATCTCGTAGTGCAGGTGGTTGCCGGTGGAGCGGCCGGTGGAACCCACCAGACCCACCACCTGCCCCTGCTTGACGCTGTCCCCCTCCTTTACCGAACGGGAGGACAGGTGGGCGTACAAGGTGGTATTTCCGCTGCTGTGGCGCACCACCACATAGTTGCCGTAGCCGCCCTTGTTATAGGCGGAGGTCAGCACCGTTCCGCTTTTCGCGGCCAGCACCTTGGTTCCCTTCGGGGCAGGGACATCGATACCCGTATGGGTGGCGGGCTTGCCGGTGAAGGGATCGATGCGCCCGGCGTACAGAGAGGACAGGTTTTTATAGCTGGGCAGCGGCCACAGGTAGCCGCTCTCGGTGGAGACGGTGGTGGAGCCGGGATTTTGCTTCTCCTTCTCCGCCAGCTCCCGCTCCTTGCGGGTGATCTCATCGTCCATGGCTTTGGCCATGGCTTCCAGTTCCTTCAGTTCCTTTTTCGTGTGCGCCTCATCCTTGGACAGCTCGGAGAGGATGCCCTGCACTTCCTTTTCCTTGCCCTCCAGCTCCTTAACGGAGCTTTCCCGGGTGGTCTTGGCGGTCTGCCGCTCGCTGCGGGCGCTCTCCAGCTCGGTTTTATCCGTCTGGATCTGGGCGCGCGTAGTAAGCAGGTCGTCCATCACATCGTTGTCATAGGCCATGATCTCGTCCATCATGACCAGCCGATCCAGTAGGTCGGAAAAGCTTTCGGCGTTGAACAGGACAGCCCAATAGTTGCTCTGCCCCTCTTCCTCCATATAGCGCACCCGCTGGCAGAACAGGTCAAACAGCCGCGCCTCCTCTGCTTCATTGACCTGCAGGGCAGTCTCCTTCTCTACGATCAGCGTGTCGTATGTATTGATCTGCCGGTCGATATTTTTGATCTCGCCCTCAATCGTACCGATCTGCTGCTCCAGCACGCCTTTGCGCTTCTGGGCATCCTTTTTTTCCTTGCCGATCTGCTTGAGTTCCTGCTCCAGCGCCTTTTTCTCCTTGTCCAGCTGGGCCGACTCCGCCTTCAGGGCGTCCAACTCGGACTTGGTCGTGGCATAGCCGGCAGGTGCCAGCACGCCCTGCGCCGACAGAAATACCGTCAGCGCCAGCAGCACGCTCAGCAGCCGCAGCAGATAACACAATCCGCGTTTTTGTTCCATGGCGGCCTCCTCAGAACAGCAGGTCGATGGCACTAAGCGCCATGGGCAGCAGCATCAGCAAAGCCAGCAGACCGGCCAGTACGGCGGTAAAGATGCGTTGTTTTTTCATCTGGGTCATCCTTTCTTACACCTGCAGGAATTTACGAATGGCCAGCAGCGAGCCGCCCACGCCGATGACAAAGCCCGTTCCCAGGAAGGTCAGCAGAAGCTGCCGCGCCATGTCCGCGTACGGGATCACGGTCAAAAGGCTCAGCCCGTTGGACTGGATAACTGCGCTGCACACAAACTGATAGATGCCCCATTGCAGGAAGAAGGCCAGCAGCGAGCCGTTCAGCCCCAGAACCGCCCCCTCCACCACGAAGGGCCAACGCACAAAGGCATTGGTTGCACCGCACATTTTCATGATGGCGATCTCCTCCTTGCGGTAGAAGGTGGCAAGGCGTACGGTGTTGGAGATAATGAAGATGGACACCAGCAGCAGCACTGCCACCAGCACCAGAGCAACGCCGCCGGCGATGTTGCGTACCAGAACAAAGCCCTGGGCCACCTCCACCTGCGCGCTGATGTTGACCACGCCGTCAATGGCGCGCACGCGCGCCACCGTGTCCTCCATCTGCCCGATCTCATGCACACGGATACGGAAGCGGTCGCGCAGCGCACTGGCAGGCAGCTCGCTGAGCAGCTCGTTATCCTGCCGATCCTGCCGGTACTGCTCCAGCGCCTGCTCCCGGGTGACAAACTCCGCCGAGGATACATTTTCCACCGCCAGCACCTGGGACTCCAGCGCTTTGGCCTGATCGGTGGTATAGGTTTCGTCTATGTAGGCCAGAAACTCATTCTCTGCCTCCAGCCGACCCAGCATATGCTCCAGATTGACGGCCAGCAGGGTGAATGTGCCCATGATGAGCAGACAGCCCACGATCATACACACGGCGGAAAAGGACATCATCGCGTGGTTTTTGATGCTTCGCAGCCCCTCGCCCAGATAATATCCCACATTAATCCTTTTCATTGTAATACCCGCCCATCTCATCACTGATGATCACGCCGTCCCGAATGGCGACCACGCGCTTGTTCATGCTGTCTACCAGCTTTTTTTCGTGGGTGACCACCAGCACGGTGGTGCCCATATCGTTGATCCTGCTCAGCAGAGTCATGATTTCTTTGGAGCGATCCGGGTCCAGATTACCCGTGGGCTCGTCCGCCACGATCATGCTGGGGTTGTTCATCAGTGCCCGGGCAATAGCCACGCGCTGCTGCTCGCCGCCGGACAGCTGATAGGGATAGCAGTCCCCCTTGTCCGTCAGCTCCACCAGGCCAAGCATATAGTCCAGCCGGCGGCGTGTCTCACGCTTGGAGGCCCCCACCGCCCGCATGACAAAGGCCAGGTTTTCCTTCACCGTCTTTTTTTCGATCAGACGGAAGTCCTGAAAGACTACACCCAGCGTCCGGCGCATATGGGGCACCTGCCGGGGGCGGATATTGTTCAAATTATAGCCGTTGACCATCAGCCGCCCCTTGGTGGGGGCGATCTCCGCCGTGATCAGCTTGAGAATGGTGGACTTGCCCGAACCGGACGCACCCACCAGAAAAACGAACTCCCCGTCGTCAATGCGTAGGTTTACACCCTTGAGCGCCTCGGTTCCGTTCCCATATTTCATTTCAACATCAATCAGCCGGACCATACTACTCATTCACCCATTTCTTTTTTTCCTTGGATTCGCGCTCGCTTATCTTCTCTATGTTACCATATCTTCGGAATTATGTAAATGACATTTTTGTGAAAAACGCCCTTTTCTTCCCCTGCAATCGCAGGTTCTTCCTGTCATTTGTGTAATCATTTTGTAACCTTTACCGTTTCATTGTACCTGCTATCCTCCGCCTTTGCAAGAGCTTTTTCCGCTGCAAAAAAACAGGCGGCTTCCTGCGGAAGCCGCCTGTGCGGTTAGTTCGGTAGTGTTCAGGACTCGATACCCCGGGAGATGAGGTACTTTTTGACCATGAGAGCCACCTTGAAGGTGATGGCGTCGTCAAACTCGCGCAGGTCAAGTCCGGTGAGCTTTTTGATCTTCTCCAGCCGGTAGACCAGCGTGTTGCGGTGGACGAACAGCTTGCGCGCGGTCTCGGACACATTGAGGTTGTTCTCGAAGAACTTATTGATGGTCAGCAGGGTCTCCTGATCCAGCGCGTCGATGGGGTTCTTCTTAAAGACCTCCTGCAGGAACATCTGGCACAGGGTGGTGGGCAGCTGATAAATCAGGCGGCCAATACCCAGATTCTCGTAGTTGATGATGCCCTTCTCGGTCTCGAACACCTTGCCCACGTCGATGGCAACGCCAGCCTCCTTAAAGGCACGACCCAAGTCACGGATGTGACCCACGATGGTACCGATACCGATGACCACCTTGACGTTCAGTTCCTTTGTGACGGCGTCGGACACCTGCTTGGCAATCTTGTGCAGATCCTTGCTATCGGCGTTCTCGTTCAGCTGCTTGATCAGAACCACGTCGGTCTCGTTCAGGGAGATGACGAAGTCGGTGGCACGATCGGGGAACAGGGTGTACAGGAAGTCGATGATGCCGGGATCAGCGGTGGACACCTGACGAATCAGGAAGGCGGCACGGGGCGCCTCGGCCGTCAGGTGCAGTTCCTTGGCACGGGCATAGATGTCACCCAGCATAATATTGTCGGAAATGATATTCTTGATGAAGGCCGCACGGTCGTGCTTCTCTTCATAATAGGTCTTGGCGCTGTTGATGGCAACGGCGGCCATAGCGCACAGAGAGGCTGCCATGGCATCCTCACCCTGCACAAACACAGCATACTCAAATTGAGTGCCCAAACCAGCCAGAGGACGGAAACTCTTACCCTGGAAGTAGCCCAGACCGCTTTCGGCAGCGCCCTGCACCGCCTCCACCGCGCCAGACCACTGCTCGCCCATCAAGGCCAGCTCGCTGCAGGCCACCACGGTCCCTTCTGCATCCAGAACACCTATGGTGCGATCTACATTTTCCTT
>JAGBTC010000063.1 GCA_017631545.1 Oscillospiraceae bacterium | reverse complement strand
GCACACGTACACCCGACTCGCGCGTGTAGTCGCAAATGATCTGGCGAATAGCGGTATCGCTCAGCCGCAGCTGGGCAGGACGGATGCCGTGGCGCTCCATCTGCTTAGGCAGCAGGTAACGCCGGGCGATCTGCAACTTTTCCTCATCGGTATAGCTGGACAGCTCGATGACCTCCATACGGTCAAGCAGCGGCTTGGGAATGGTGGAGGTGGTGTTGGCCGTGGTGATAAACAGCACATCGGACAAATCAAAGGGCAGCTCCACAAAGTGGTCGCGGAAGGTGGAATTCTGCTCTGCATCCAGCACCTCCAGCAGCGCGGAGGCAGGGTCTCCCCTGTGGTCATGGCCCAGCTTGTCGATCTCGTCCAGCAGCAGCAGCGGATTGCAGCTGCCCGCCTGATCGATGGCATACAGGATGCGGCCGGGCATAGCGCCCACATAGGTCTTGCGGTGGCCGCGGATCTCGGCCTCGTCGCTGATGCCGCCCAGGGAGATGCGCGCCAGCTTGCGGTTCAGGGCGCGAGCCACCGACATGGCAATGGATGTTTTACCCACACCGGGAGGGCCTACCAGACACAAAATCTGCCCCTTCAGTTCCGGTGCCAGCTGCTTGACGGCCAGAAACTCAAGGATGCGCTCCTTGACCTTATCCAGCCCGAAGTGATCCTTGTCCAGTACCTTGCGTGCACTGTCCACACTGATCCGCTCCCGGGTCTTTTTGCCCCAGGGCAGAGACAGGCACACATCCAGATAGCTTCGCAGCACCGTGGCCTCGGACGAGCCGAAGGGCTGCTTGGCAAGACGGGAAAGCTCCTTATTCAGCTTCTCGCGCACCTCGTCGGACACATCGGCCTGTGCGATCTTCTGGCGGTACTCGGCCAGCTCGCTGTCTGCGTTCTCGCCCTCCCCCAGCTCGTTCTGGATGGCCTTCATCTGCTCGCGCAGGTAGTAATCACGCTGGTTGTCGTTCATCTGCTCCCGGGCACGGGTCTGGATCTCCTGATCCAGGGCGAGGATATCCACCTCGCGCGAGAGCAGCTTATGCAGCTTTTCCAACCGGCGCACCGGCTTCAGCTCGGCCAGAATGGCCTGCTTGTCGTCGTTACGCAGGGCAATGTTCTGCGCCACAAAGTCGGCGATATAGCCGGGATCGTCGCTGGCCAGAATGTTGATCAGCAGATCGGAGGATGTTTGTGGTCCGACCTCTACATAACGCTGAAACAGCTCGTAGGTGCTGCGAATCAGTGCCTCGGTGCGGGCGCTGTTACGGGTGGACGGCTGGGTGGGGATCTCCTCCACACAGGCAACGATGTACGGCTTGGTCTGCTTTACCTGCTCAAGCCGACCGCGGGAAACGCCCTCCACCAGCACCCGGATCCCATCCCCGGGCATACGCAGGATCTGCTTGACGGTGGAGATGGTGCCCACGGGATACAGATCCTCCTGCTGGGGCTCCTCCACCGTCAGGTCGATCTGAGGCACAAGAAACACCGTGCTGTTCTCCTTCATGGCCTTTTCCAGCGCCTGAATGGAGGGCTTGCGGCCCACATCAAAGTGGATCATGGTGTTGGGAAATACGGTCAGTCCGCGCAGCGCCACAGCAGGCAGGGTTACAGCGGGTTCCATCATTTGCATGGCAATTCACTTCCTCTCGGAAAAAGTCAAAACGCACCGCAGGTCACAGCGTGCTCTGCGGTGCGTAAAGTGTTTCGCGTTTACTGAGCACGCGCCTCGTCCTCACCGGCAGCAGGCAGCGCGCCACGGGTGAGCAGGGGCTCGCCCTCGCCGCGCACGCACTCCGGGGTGATGGTCACACCGATGATGGAGGGGTCGGAGGGCACATCGAACATGACCGACTGCATGACCTCCTCCAGGATGGCACGCAGACCACGGGCGCCGATGTTGCGCTCCACCGCGCGCTCGGCAACGGCCTCCAGCGCCTCGGGCTGGAATTCCAGATCCACCTCGTCGTACTCCATCAGCTTGCGGTACTGCTTGACCAGTGCGTTTTTCGGCTCGGTGAGGATACGCACCATCTGCTCCTTGCCCAGAGACTGCAGCGTGGTGATCACAGGCAGACGGCCCACAAGCTCGGGAATGATGCCGAACTTGAGCAAATCCTGGGGCTGGATCTCCTTAAGGATCTCGCCCACATTGCGTTCCTTCTTGCTCTGGATCTCGGCACCAAAGCCCATACTCTTGCGGTCCAGGCGGTTTTCGATGATCTTTTCGATGCCCTCAAACGCGCCGCCGCAAATGAACAGGATATTGCTGGTGTCGATCTGGATGAACTCCTGATGGGGATGCTTGCGTCCGCCCTGGGGAGGCACATTGGCCACCGTGCCCTCCAGAATTTTCAGCAGTGCCTGCTGCACGCCCTCGCCGGACACATCGCGGGTGATGGATGTATTCTCGCTCTTTCGGGCGATCTTGTCCATCTCGTCGATGTAGATGATGCCCCGTTCAGCCAGCTCCACATCGAAATCCGCAGCCTGCACCAGGCGAAGCAGGATATTTTCCACATCGTCACCCACATAGCCGGCCTCGGTCAGCGTCGTGGCGTCGGCAATGGCGAAGGGAACATTCAAAATACGGGCGAGGGACTGGGCAAACAAGGTCTTACCGCAGCCGGTAGGGCCAAGGAGCAGGATATTGCTCTTTTGCAGCTCCACATCCTCTCCGCCGCCGTAGTAAATGCGCTTGTAGTGGTTATATACCGAAACGGACAGCGCTTTTTTCGCCTGCTCCTGTCCGATGATATACTGATCCAGATACTCCTTGATCTCCCGGGGAGTTGGCAGGCGGTCGGGGGCACGCAGGGACATATCCTGCCCTGCGCGCTGCTCGCTCTCCCGCCCAAGCACGCCAAGACACAGATCTACGCACTCGTTGCAGATATAGACCCCGGGGCCTGCGATCATGCGCTCCACATCGTCGGGGCGCTTACCGCAGAAGGAGCAGCGGTTTTGCTTCATATCGTCATTCTTTGACATAAGCACACCTCATGGCTCAAAGGAGTGGAGGCAGAAACTGCCTCCACTCCCCGGCTTGATTATCGTTTCTCGATCACCCGGTCGATCAGGCCGTATTCCATGGCCTGCTGGGCGGTCATGAAGTTGTCACGCTCGCAATCGGCGGTGACCTCTTCCAGCGTTCTGCCGGTGTTTTCGGACAGAATATGGTTCATGCGCTTTTTAATGATCTCCAGACGCTTGAGGTGGATCGCCATATCGGTGACCTGACCCTGCGTACCGGCCGAGGGCTGGTGGATCATGATCTCCGCATTGGGCAGCGCCAACCGCTTGCCCTTGGTGCCGGCAGCCAACAGGAACGCACCCATGCTGGCGGCCATACCGATGCAGATGGTGGACACATCGCACTTGATATACTGCATGGTATCGTAAATGGCCATACCGGCCGTGACGGAGCCGCCGGGGCTGTTGATGTAGAACTGGATGTCCTTGTCCGGATCCTGCGCCTCAAGATACAGCAGCTGCGCCACCACAAGGCTGGCGGTGGTGTCATTCACCTCTTCCGACAGGAAGATGATGCGATCGTTGAGCAGGCGGGAGAAAATGTCGTAAGACCGCTCTCCCCGGTTGGTCTGCTCCACTACATAAGGAATAAAACTCATTGGTAATTCTCCTTCCGGGCCAATCTGTCCTAACAGTATGCCCCCGGCGAGGAATATTATTCCTCGGTTTTCTTAGCCGCAGCCTTCTTGGCAGCAGGCTTCTTGGCAGGCTTGTCCTCGCCCTCGGCCTTGGGGGCAGCCTTCTTGGCAGCAGGCTTCTTGGCAGGCTTGATCTCCTCAGCGATCTCTTCCTTGGCCTCGTCCGCCTTCTTGGCGGCGGCCTTCTTGGCCTTGCCGGCCTTGGCGTTGGCAAACACGAAGTCGGACGCCTTCTTCATCTTCAGGTCGTGAGCCAGATCCGCACCGGCGACCGCCTGCTTGACCTGCTCCACATCCAGCTTATACTGCTCGGCCAGACGGGCGATCTCCGCCTCGATCTCCTCGTCGGTGATCTCGAACTTCTCCGCCTCGGCCACAGCGGCCAGAGCCAGCTCCACCTTGACCTGCTTGTCGGCATTGGGACGGGCGCTGGCGCGCATCATCTCCACATTCATGCCCATCATCTGCAGGTAGTCCTCCAGCTTCATGCCCTGAGCGCTGATGCGGGCAGCAAAGTCGTCCATCATCTTGTCCACCTGCACATCCACCATGGTCTCGGGGATCTCCGCCTCCATGTTGGCGATCAGCTGCTCGATAATGGCCTCCTCAAAGTCGCGCTGAGCCTTGTCCTCGCGGCTCTTGACCAGTTTGGTCTCCAGATCCTTCTTCAGCTCGTCCAGCGTCTCAAACTCGGACACATCCTTGGCAAACTCGTCATCCAGCTCGGGCTTGACGGACTGCTTGACCTCGTTGACCTTGACCTTGAACACCACGGCCTTGCCGGCCAGATCGGCCACATAGTCCGTGGGGAAGGTGATGTCCAGATCCTTCTCCTCGCCGGCCTTCATGCCGATGATCTGCTCCTCAAAGCCGGGGACGAACGCGCCGGAGCCCAGCTCCAGAGCATAATTCTCGCCCTTGCCGCCCTCGAAGGGCTTACCGTCCATAAAGCCCTCGAAGTCGATGACCGCGGTGTCACCCTTCTTGGCCTTGCGCTTGACCGCCTCCAGACGGGTGGCGCGGCTGATGTAGGGCTTCAGCTCGTCCTCCACATCCTTCGCGGTGACCTTGGCAGCCTCCTTAACGGCGGTCAGGCCCTTGTAGGCGCCCAGCTTGACCTCGGGACGCACGGAGACGACAGCCTTGAAGGTGAAGCCCTCCTTACCCACGCTGACGATCTCCATCTTGGGGTAACCCACCTCGTCCAGCTTCTGCTGGGCGACAGCCTCAGCATAGGCAGCGGGATAGAGCTCGTTGATGGCATCTTCATAGAACACGCCGGAGCCGTACATGCCCTCGATGATCTTGCGGGGAGCCTTGCCCTTACGGAAGCCGGGAACATTGATGTTGCTGCGGGTCTTCAGATAGACCTTCTGCACCGCAGCCTCAAACTCCTCAGCGCCGACCTCGATGACAAGCTCGACCGTGCTCTTTTCCTTTTTCTCTACACTGGTGACGTTCATGTTCTTTTCCTCCTGTCGGCGCATTTGATATCCATACTTTTTGCGCCAATTGCTTCAACTCATACATTATAACAGGTTTGTGCGGATATTTCCAGTTAAAATTTGCCGTTTTTAGCGATTATTCGCAAATTTTTTCCGGCTGAAAGCCCAAAAAATCGGCCGCGACAAATTTGTAGTCAATATCGCCGTGCTTTCCCTCCACAGCAAAGCGATGGCTGGCGCCGTGCAGATGGCCGTAGCAGCAGGTGCTGACGCCGTAAGACTTCATCAAATCAATGATCTGGTCACAGCGAAAGCCCACGCACATGGGCGGATAGTGGAAAAAGCACAGCTTCTCCCGTTCCCCGGCCGCCTTGAGGGATGCCTCCAGCCGGATCAGCTCCCGGTCGAAGATCTTCTGACTGTGTTCCCCCCGCTCCTCCTCGTAGAACCAGCCCCGGGTGCCGCACAGGGCAACATCCCCGTACAGGGCGCAGTTGTTGTGCAGGATGGACAGGGTATCAAAGCCGTTTTCGGCAAAAAAGGCATTCATCTTGCTGGCAGTGGTCCACCAGTAGTCGTGGTTGCCCTTGAGCAGCAGCTTCTTCCCGGGCAGGGAGTTGAGAAAGGCAAAATCTTCCCGGGACTCCTCCAGGGACATACCCCAGGAAAGGTCGCCGCACAGCACAACGGTATCCCCCGGCTGCACGCAGGAAAAGCCCGAGCGCAGCCGCTCCACATAGTCCTCCCACCCCGGCCCAAACACCTCCATGGACTTGTTGCTGTTCAGGGACAGGTGGGTATCTCCGATGGCGTACAGTGCCATATCAGTCCAGCATCTCCAGAACCATGTCCACCATCTTCTCCTTCTCCACGAAGCGGTCGAAGCGGACAGACTTATCCTTCAGGCCGGCCAACGGCGCAGGTGCGGCAAGGCCGGTGACATCGGTCAGCTGATCCAGCACATCCAGTCCCTCGGCGATCTGCTGCTGACCCAGCGCACCCAGCACATTGTCACAGAACTTGAAGGGGCTGGCGGTGGACACCACCAGAGCGGGCGTGTCATCCCCCGTGGCGGCACGGTACTGCGCCAGCACATCAAAGGCTACCGCGGTGTGGGGGTCGATCAGGTAGCCGTACTTGTCATAGACCTGAGCAATGACACGCTGGGTGTTAGCGTCATCACAGCAGCCGGCGGCAAAATGCTCCCCAATG
>JAGBTC010000062.1 GCA_017631545.1 Oscillospiraceae bacterium | reverse complement strand
GCTGCCACCAGCAGCAGGGAGAGGAAGAACGATGTGAAACGATATTTTTTCATAGCCGATCCCTCACATTCGTAATAAAACGGATACATACAATATCCCATCATAGCTTTGATATCTGAATTATAACAGAAGTCATCTTCCAGCGCAATGGGCAAATGCGGCAGCCCTGCTTTGCGTTGGTAATGTATCCCTCAAAAGCCTCCCTGGTGTAAAGGGAGGTGGCCGAGCGTAGCGAGGTCGGAGGGATTGTTTCTGCGCGAGATAACAACCCCTCAGTCAGCCTGACGGCTGACAGCTCCCCTTGCACAGGGGAGCCGCTTTTGGTGCGTATTGTTTGCTGAAACTACTCAATATATTAAGTATAGTCAAAAGGTTGGGTATGCTACTCTCTATATGGAGGGGTGCATATGATATCATATAAGCCTTTTTACAGGACATTGCTTGCGCGAAATAAAACCGAATACGAACTCATTTTCAAAGAGGGGATCTCCGCCAATACGCTGTACAGGATGAAAAAAGGTCGTCCGATTACAACGAAGACGCTGGATGTCTTGTGTTTTGTTTTGGATTGTGAGGTTCAGGATATTTTAGAGCATGACAAGGAAACGGATACAGCAAAGTAAGGAGCTATGGAAGATGCCACCCATAGCTCCTTATGCGTTTTCTTAGGGAGAGTGTGTGTTATGGAAAGGGGAACGAGATTTGACCGGGCGGTGCTGGGGCTGGCGGCGGTGTTTTTGCTGTGCGCCGGGGGGCTGCTGTGGCGGCAAAGCACCCCAACGGGTCAATGGCGCGTGCAGACCGAGCGGCAGGGGAGTGGGGAGGAAGTGTCCTCTGCCATCGGAGCGGACGGCCGTCCGGTCAGCCTGCTTCCGGGCGAGGTGATGGATGTGAACACCGCCCCGGCAAAGGATCTGGAACGCCTGCCCGGTATCGGTGCAGGACGGGCGCAGGCCATCGTTGCCTATCGGCAGGCGTATGGCGGCTTTCAAAGTGTGGACGAGCTGAGCAATGTGTCCGGCATTGGCCCGGCCACGCTGGAGGGGCTGCGTCCCTATGTGACGGTGGGGCAGGAGAAAACGCAGGGGATATCTTGACAAAACACCTATATAATTGTAATCTTATCTATTATCGGAAATTTTCCTGCGTACGCGATGCAAAGGAGTAATGGAACATGAGCGATTATAAGATCTCTACCAACTGTCTGCACGCCGGCTACCGCCCGGAAAACGGCCAGCCGCGCAACTTCCCCATCGTGCAGTCCACCACCTTCCGCTACGAGACCAGCGAGGCCATGGGCAAGCTGTTCGATCTGGAGGCCAGCGGCTATTTCTACACCCGTCTGCAAAACCCCACCAACGACTATACCGCGGCCAAGATCTGCGCCCTTGAGGGGGGCACGGCGGCCATGCTGACCTCCTCCGGTCAGGCGGCCAACTTCTACGCCGTGTTCAACATCGCCTCCTGCGGCGACCATGTGGTGGCCTCCTCTGCCATCTACGGCGGTACTTACAACCTGTTCGCCGTGACCATGAAGCGCATGGGCATTGAGTTTACCTTCGTGGAGCCGGACTGCTCCGAGGCCGAGCTGGAGGCCGCGTTCCGCCCCAACACCAAGGCTGTGTTCGGTGAGACCGTTGCCAACCCTGCCCTGTCCGTGCTGGACATTGAGAAGTTCGCTAATGCCGCCCACGCTCACGGTGTGCCTCTGATCGTCGACAACACCTTCCCCACCCCCATCAACTGCCGCCCCTTCGAGTGGGGCGCGGACATCGTCACCCACTCCACCACCAAGTACATGGACGGCCACGCCAATGCCGTGGGCGGTGCCATCGTGGACAGCGGCAAGTTTGATTGGGCGAAGTATCCCGACAAGTTTGCCGGCCTTTGCACCCCGGACGAGAGCTATCATGGCGTGACCTATACCGAGCGGTTTGGTCTGGAGGGCGCGTTCATTACCAAGTGTACCGCCCAGCTCATGCGTGACTTTGGTGCGATCCCTGCCCCCATGAATGCCTACCTGCTCAATGTGGGACTGGAGACGCTGCCCCTGCGTATGGCCAAGCACTGCGAAAACGCGCTGGCGGTGGCCAAGTTCCTGAAGGATCACCCCAAGGTGGCGTGGGTGCGCTTCCCCGGTCTGGAGGGGGACAGCCAGTACGAGCTGGCAAAGAAGTATATGCCCAATGGCACCTGCGGCGTGGTCTCCTTCGGCGTGAAGGGCGGCCGCAAGGCGGCTGAGACCTTTATGGCCGGGCTGACGCTGGCCTCCATCGCCACCCATGTGGCCGATGCCAAGACCTGTGTGCTTCACCCTGCCTCCGCCACCCACCGGCAGATGAACGATGCCGAGCTGGCCGCGGCTGGCATCTCTCCTGACCTGGTGCGCTTCTCCGTGGGTATCGAGGATGTGAGAGACCTCATTGCGGACATTGAAAACGCCCTGAGCGCGGTGTAACAAACGAGCAAGACTCCCTTGCCTCAGGGCAGGGGAGTTTTGTTTATTTACAGTGGGTGCGGATTTGCATTTGCGCCGGAAAGGACAAGATGATGAATATCAGAGCTTCCACTGTGCAGGATGTGGAACGCATCATGCACATCTATGCCCGTGCCCGGGACTTTATGGCCCGGCACGGAAACCCCAACCAGTGGGGGCCTACCAACTGGCCGCCCGAGTGGCTGATCCGGCAGGACATCCAACAGGGGGTCAGCTTTGTCTGCGAGCAGGACGGCGTGGTGATCGGCACTTTCTTTTATCGCTGCGGCGCGCACATCGAGCCCACCTACGAGGTGATCGAGGACGGCGGCTGGCTGGAGGATAGCTCTTACGGCGTGATCCACCGTCTGGCCGGGGACGCGGACGCAGGAGTGAAGGGGATCGGTGCGTTCTGTATCCGGTGGGCGCTCGCCCAATGCGGACACCTGCGCGTGGACACCCACGGGGATAACCGGGTGATGCAGAATCTGTTGGGAAAGCTGGGCTTTACCCACTGCGGCACCATCTATGTGGAGGAGGACGATTATCCCCGTCTTGCCTACGAAAAAATAAGCAGAGGATAAAACAAAAACCGCCCCACGGCCATGCCGCAGGGCGGTTTTTTCCTGCTCAATAGGTGTGATCGCACACTTGCTGTATTTTCGTTTGCAGTGCCTTCAGATCCGCGAAGGCTTCCGGCTTGCGGCGGGGATCGCGCAGCAGGGCGGCCGGGTGGAAAAAGGCGGTGGTCCACACGCCGTT
>JAGBTC010000061.1 GCA_017631545.1 Oscillospiraceae bacterium | reverse complement strand
CTTATTTCTTTGATGCCTTCTGCAACAGTTGGGCGCTTCGTAACAAGACCGTTCTGGCTGTCATTGGCGGTCATCGGTTCTACGGCTAAAATTTGAATCAAAAAGAACCACACCGTTTGGTGTGGTTCTTTTTTGCTTATTCATCGATCAGCTCACGCACCACCGCGCTTGCCATCAGAATTCCGGCGGCGGCGGGGACGAAGGGGAGGGAACCGGGTGTGTCCCGCCGGGCGGCAGAGCCGGGACGGGTGTCGGTGGCAGGGGTCTCAGCCTGGGCCGGGCACAGGGGCGTGCGCGGCGGCTCCTGGGACCAGACCACCTTCAAATGACCGATTCCGCGTTTACGCAGCTCCCGGCGCATGACGCGAGCCAGGGGACAACCCTCGGTCTTGCTGATGTCGGATACGCGCAGGGCGGAGGGATCCAACTTGTTGCCCGTGCCCATGGCGCTGATAATGGGGACGTTGGCAGCGGTACAGCGACAGATCAGCTCCAGCTTGGCAGCCACGGTGTCGATGCAGTCCACCACGTAATCGTACTGTTCCAGCGCCACGGTGTCGGCATTGGCAGGCAGGTAAAACAGGGGGATGGCGTTGACCCGGCACTCGGGGTTGATATCCTGTGCCCGGGCGGCCATGACCTGTGCCTTGGGCTGACCGAGGGTGGAGTGGAGGGCGGCGATCTGTCGGTTGAGGTTGCTGACGGAAACCGTGTCATCGTCGTAGAGATCCAGCTGTCCAACCCCGGCGCGTACCAGCGCCTCGACACAGTGACCGCCCACGCCTCCCACGCCGAACACGGCGACCCGGGCGTGGGAGAGGGCTTGGACGGCCTGTTCACCCACCAGCAGAGCAGAGCGGGAGAAAGCTTCGTTCATACATATCACCTTTGCTTGTTGTAGTGTGGTGTAGATTTCTTAATGACCGCCCGGGCGGCACAGACGCAGCAGTGCCCCCTCGTCCAGCAGCCTGACGCCGCCGTAAAGAGTTTTCAGCCAGCCGTTACGGGCGAATTCGCTCAATATCCGGGCCACCGTGACTCGACTTGCGGAGATGCTGGCGGCAATCTCCTCCTGCGTGCAGCTCAGCGTTCCGTCCGGGGTGGGGGAGAGGGTGAGCAGATGCCGTGCGATACGCTGGCGAGCAGGGCGAAAGGCCATGTCATCCACCTGCTCGGACAAAACACGCACCGTCCGTGCCAGATAGCTGAGCATCATCATGGCCAGGGAGGGATCACGAGCAAACTCCGCGCGAACCAGCTCCCGGTCGATGGGCACGATCTGGCATGCAGTCAGCGCAACAGCGGAGGATACCCGGGGCAGCTCGTCAAAAAAAGATGCCTCGCCAAACAGGCTACCTTGCTCGTAGATACGCAGCACACGCTGTGCCCCGTCCTCGGACTGGATATAGCTTTTTACCCGCCCGGAGCGCAGATAATAAAAGCAGGTGGCCTGCGTTTCCTGCAGGTAGATCAGGTAACCCGCCGGACAGCGCACCTCGGGCCGGCCGGCAGCAAAGCGCTGCCACGGGTCGGCCGGGAAGTCCAGTTCGTGGGGGAGAAATCGTTCCATAATCTTACCGCTCCCATGAGTATTTTCTAAATTGTATCATAAGATACATTCTTTTGGCAATAGGTCTGTCATACTTAACTAAACTGATTTTCAAGGAGGTTTTTTCCTATGGGAATGACCATGACGCAAAAGATCCTTGCCCGTGCTGCCGGCCTTGAGCAGGTGCAGGCCGGTCAGCTGATCGAGGCAAAGCTCGATCTGGTGCTGGGCAACGACATTACCACCCCTGTGGCCATCACGGAATTTGAAAAGGCTGGCTTTACGCAGGTCTTTGACAAGGACAAAATCGCCATCGTGCTGGATCACTACACCCCCTGCAAGGATATTAAGTCCGCCCAGCTGTGCAAGCAGGCGCGCAATTTCGCCCACAAGCACTCTATCACCCATTTCTTTGATGTGGGGCAGATGGGCGTGGAACACGCGCTGCTGCCGGAAAAAGGTCTGTGCGCCCCCGGTGAGGTCATCATCGGTGCAGATTCCCACACCTGCACCTACGGCGCGCTGGGTGCATTCTCCACCGGTATCGGCTCCACCGACATGGCTGCCGGCATGGCCACTGGCCTTGCGTGGTTCCGCGTACCCTCTGCCATCAAGGTGACCCTTACAGGCAAGCTGCAGCCCCATGTCAGCGGCAAGGATGTGATCCTGCACCTGATCGGCACCATCGGCGTGGACGGCGCGCTGTATAAGTCCATTGAATTTGCCGGAGAGGGCGTTGCCAGCCTGACCATGGACGACCGCTTTACCATCTCCAACATGGCCATCGAGGCCGGCGGAAAGAACGGCATCTTCCCCGTGGACGAAAAGACCATGGAGTACATCAACGGCAGAGTTGACCGCCCCTGTGAAGCCTTCCAGGCGGACGAGGACGCGGAATATGAGCAGGAGATCGTCATTGACCTGAACAAGCTGGAGCCCACCGTGGCCATGCCCCACCTGCCGGAGAACACCAAGGTGGTGTCTGAGGTAGCCGGACTGCCCATTGATCAGGTGGTCATCGGCTCGTGTACCAACGGGCGCATTCAGGATATGCGTATTGCTGCGGCCATCATGAAGGGCAAGAAGGTGGCGGATAATGTGCGCTGCGTGGTCATTCCCGCCACCCAGGAGATTTACATGCAGGCCATGAAGGAAGGGCTGATGGAGATCTTTATTTCTGCCGGTGCGGCGGTTTCCACCCCCACCTGCGGCCCCTGTCTGGGCGGCCATATGGGCTGCATGGCGGAAGGGGAGCGTGCGGTGTCCACCACCAACCGCAACTTCGTGGGCCGAATGGGCCATGTGGAGTCCGAGATCATTCTGGCCAGCCCTGCCGTGGCCGCCGCTTCGGCCATCGCCGGCTGCGTGGCAGACCCCAGAGCGTGAGAAAGGAGCGGATGAGTAATGAAGGTTTATAAATACGGTGCTAATGTGGACACGGATGTCATCATCCCTGCCCGTCATTTGAATAACCCTGACCCCAAGGCGCTTGCCTCCCATTGCATGGAGGATATTGACGCCGCATTTGCCTCCACCGTTGAGGAGGGCGATATCATTGTGGCCGGCCCTAACTTCGGCTGCGGTTCCAGCCGTGAACACGCTCCGCTGGCTATCAAGGCCTGTGGAGTTAAATGTGTGATTGCGCCCTCTTTTGCCCGCATCTTCTACCGTAACGCCATCAACATTGGCTTCCCCATCATGGAGTGTGCGCAGGCGGCGCAGGAGATCAACGCCGGCGATCAGGTCAGTGTGGACTTTGCCACCGGACTTATCACTGACGAGACCACCGGAAAGACCTATCAGGCCGCACCCTTCCCTGCGTTTATCAACGGGATCATTCAAAGCGGCGGTCTGCTCAATTCGCTGAAGGAACGCGGGGTGGGGAAATAATGGAGTATAAAATCGCATTGATCCGGGGCGATGGCATCGGCCCGGAGGTGGTCGGCGAAGCGGTCAAGGTCATGGACGTTGTCGCCGCCAAATATGGCCACACATTCCGTTACACCGATGTACTCATGGGCGGCTGTGCCATCGACGCGGTGGGTAAGTCCTATCCCGACGGCACCGCCG
>JAGBTC010000060.1 GCA_017631545.1 Oscillospiraceae bacterium | reverse complement strand
TGGGGCGAAAAGTCTGGCTGAACGCCCTGCGTGACACGGGCAATACCCTCACCGATCCGCTGACCGGCCGGGCGGTGATGGTGGCACAGGCAGATCGCCTGCATGAGCTGTTCCCTCCGGGGGCGTGTCCCGAAGCAACGCAGCTGATGGATCCTGCCCGCAGCATGGCGCAGCTGGAGCAGGGCGTCCTGCGCGGCCGCCTGCGCCTGCTGCCTTATCGGGCGGTGGGGGTGTCCTGTGGGATGCTGCTTGCAGTGCGGGTGGACAGCGCGGTGCTGGAGGGGGAAGAGAAGGGGAGCGTGCTGGTCGCCCTTTCGCCCACCCCCGTGTCCGATGGCGGCCCATACTGTGCGCTGGTGGGCAGCGCATTTTGAACGCGGAGGAAGGAGAGGATCGGATGAAAAATACATATGACAGCGTGGCGCTGCGTGTGCGGCAGCTGCTGGCAGCGCTGGGGCTTTTGCTGCCGGGCAAGATCATGTACATCGGCGGCAGCGACACACTGCCTGCCCCTCTGTCCCGGGAGGAGGAGGGGGAGCTGATCGCCCGGCTGCGCCAGGGGGACAACGCGGTGAAAAACCGGCTGATCGAACACAATCTGCGCCTTGTGGTGTACATCGCCCGGCGCTTTGAAAACACCGGCATCAACATTGAAGATCTCATTTCTATCGGCACCATCGGTCTGATCAAGGCGGTGGATACCTACGATCCGTCCAAAAACATCAAGCTGGCCACCTATTCCAGTAAGTGCATCGAAAATGAGATCCTGATGTATCTGCGAAAGACCTCCTCCCAAAAGGCAGAGCTTTCCATTGACGAGCCGCTGAATACGGATTGGGACGGAAACGAGCTGCTTTTGTCCGATGTGCTGGGTACGGACAGCGATCTTGTCATGCGACCCATTGAGGCCGATGTGGATCGGCAGCTGCTGCAGCAGGCGCTGTCGCAGCTGAGCGACCGGGAGCGCTATATCATCACCATGCGATTTGGACTTGCCGGGGCGAGGGAACGCACACAGAAAGAGGTGGCCGATCAGCTTGGCATCTCCCAATCCTATATCTCCCGGTTGGAAAAGCGTATCATTGCCCGTATGAAAAAGGAGATATTAAAGCTGATGTAATGAAGCAGTGATGCAGCAGGGGAAACAGCCGGATTTCGCGCTGCATCCATTGGCTTGCAGGAAAAAACGGATCACCGGAACGGGATGTAACTTCGTTAAAAAACATGACAGGCTGCCCGGTGCGGCCTGTCATGTTTTCGGTTAAATATGCATATCTTGACAGGAATGGCTTCAGATTGTTAAAAAAATTGACAACTTGGGTCGCTTGAAGTAAAATTAAGAAAAAAGAAACTGCCCTCCGGCGCAGGTCGTGCCGGAGAAGAAGAAGGTGCTGCAGTGAAAAAGAATAACGCCAAGGTGTCTGTGGCGGTGATTCGCCGCCTGCCTCGGTACTACCGCCATCTGTCCGAGCTGATGCAGCAGGGGACGGTACGCATCTCCTCCAGCGCGCTGGGCCGCTCCATGGGGCTGACCGCATCCCAGATCCGTCAGGATTTGTTCTGCTTCGGCGGCTTTGGCCAGCAGGGGTACGGCTATAATGTGGAAAAGCTGCGTGATGAAATCGGGGATATTTTGGGCATCAACCGGGGCCATACCGCTGTGGTGCTGGGTGTGGGTAATCTGGGTCATGCCCTGATCCAGAACTTCAAGTTCGGCAACAACGGCTTTAATTTGGAGGCCGCGTTTGATATTGACGACGATGTTATCGGCACCAATGTGGGCAACATCCCCGTCTACGGCATTGACGAGCTGGACGAGTACCTGCGCCTGCATCGTGTGGATATCGGTGTACTTACCGTGCCCCGTTCCGTGGCCAATACCATGGCCGAACAGCTGGTGCGTGGTGGCGTGAAGGGCATCTGGAACTTTACCAATCTGGAGCTGAAACTGGAGGGCGCGCAGGATGTGGTGGTGGAGAATGTCCACTTTGCCGACAGCCTGCTGACCCTGAGCTATATGATCTCCGGGCGGGATCATAACGGAGAAGAGGAAGAATGAAACGATACATGGGAAAACTGATCGCCCTGCTGGTGTGCGCGGCACTTATGCTGGGCGCGGCGGTCGCCGCGGGACTTGCCGACGGGGACAGCCTGATCACCAAAAGCTATCTGGAGCAGATCTTTATGCCCTCTGCGGTGGAGCAGGGCGTGCAGCAGGTCAAAACGGATCTGGACACGACCTATGAACAGGCCGAGCAATCGCTGGATACGCTGGCGGAGGGCTACCTGTCTCAGGTGGGGGCGGGAGAAAGCGGCGGCTACGGCTGGGGCTACGAGCGGCGCACCTTTGGCGCCTATGACCAGATCAATCTGGAGACCGGCTCCGGCGTGCTGGTGGAGGCCGGGCGTCTGCGGCTGACCCACGAAGGTACGGTGGTCGATGTGACTGCGGGAGAGAGCGTTCCCTCCGGCACGGTGCTGACCCCTGCCCACCGCTATCTGGTGGCAGAGGACACCCATGCCCAGCTGACGGTGGAGTCGGATGCGGCGCGGCTGGCGCTGGAGGGTGAATTTTACCGCGCGGCAAGCGGACGGGACACCACCCCCTTTACCGATATCTTCGTGGACGACTGGTACCGCGAAGCGGTGGGTACGGCCTATCGGCTGGGTCTGTTTGCCGGCACCGGAGACGGATCGCTGTTTGCCCCCCATATGAAGCTGGATCGCGCCATGATGATGACAGTGCTGTTCCATCTGGCCGGCGATCCGGACCAAGAGCGCTTTTCCGTCACCAAGACATTCCCGGATGTAAAAAAGGGCGAGTGGTACGAAAGCTATGTGTGCTGGGCAGGGGAGCAGGGCATCAGCGCCGGCTACGGCGATGGCAGCTTCCAGCCCCTCAAGACCCTCACCCGGCGGGAAGTGGTGCAGTTCCTGTATAACTTCGGTATCTCGTATCTGGATCTGGAACTGGCCGAGCGCACCGACCTGTCCGCCTATACGGGCGTGGAGGTGCTGCGTGCAGATGGCTGGGGAGAAGAAGCCATGAGCTGGGCTATGGCCGTGGGCGTCATTGATCGGCTGGACCCGAACGCGTACCCCGAGCGTGCCGAGGTGGCGGTCATGGTAGCCTCCTTTGCGGAAAAATATCAGCTGGGTCGGCACCGATCGTAGGCCGGGGCATAAGATGAAGTGAGAAACGCGTTGCGTTCTCAATTCTGTCTTGTGTCAAGGAGGTACTTCGTATGGGGTGTTGCAATAATGGTTTTGGCGGCGGTAACTGCCTGTGGATCATCATTCTGATCATCATTCTGTTCTGCTGCTGCGGCAACAACAGCTGGGGCGGCAACAACTGCGGCTGTGGCAACGGCTGCGGTAACGGCTGCGGCTGCTGAGCTGCATAACAAAGGCAATTGCCCGCCCGGTCTGTGACCGGGCGGGCTTCCTTCCATTCTACAGTCCGTTTTTTCGGACGGAGAAAAAGATAGGATGGAACGCGACACCGGATCGATCACAAAAGGAGGAACGAAAGATGAAACGCATATCCTGTGTGTTGATGGCCATAGTGCTGGTGCTGGCGGTGGGGTGTTCCCATAAGCCCAGCGACAGTACCTTCTCCATCCACTTCATTGATGTGGGGCAGGCAGACGCGGCGCTGGTGGAGTGCGACGGGGAGTATATGCTCATTGACGGCGGCAACCGGGGCGACTCCAACCGCATCTATACCGTGCTGAAAAACGCAGGGGTGGACGAGCTTGCCCTTTTGGTGGGTACCCATGCCCACGAGGATCACATCGGCGGTCTGTCCGGCGCCTTTGCCTATGCAAACGCCCGGCGTACCCTGTGTCCTGTTACTGACTATGACAGCGGTGTCTTTGCCAACTTCGCCCGCTATGCCGCCCAGAAGGGCGGCGGTATCACCGTGCCCAAGGTGGGGGATACCTATGCTTTGGGCAGCGCGTGGGTGAGCATACTGGCCGTCAATGCCGGGCAGGACACCAACAACAGCTCCATCGTACTGAAGGTGCAGTACGGACAGACCTCCTTCCTGTTTACCGGTGACGCCGAGCGTGAGGTGGAGCAGGCGCTGCTTGCCTCCGGGCAGGATCTGTCCGCCACCGTGCTGAAGGTGGGGCATCACGGCAGCGACACCAGTACCAGCTATCCCTTCCTGCGCGAAATCATGCCTGCTTACGCGGTCATCTCGGTGGGGGAGGGCAACGAGTACGGGCATCCTACCGATGTGGTGCTCAGCCGCCTGCAGGACGCCGATGTGAGCGTCTACCGCACCGACCTGCACGGGGATGTTCGCGTGACCAGCGACGGCACGCAGGTGCATTTTGCCACGGATAAATCGGTGCCGGCGGCCGGGTCGGGTACTTCTGGCGGACAGACCGTGACCCCGATAGGAGAAAACTATGTACTTAATACCGGCACTAAAAAATTCCACTATCCCACCTGTTCCAGTGTGAGCAAAATAAAGGAAGGTAACCGGCAAAGCTACACCGGCAGCCGTGCCGATCTGCTTGGACAGGGC
>JAGBTC010000059.1 GCA_017631545.1 Oscillospiraceae bacterium | reverse complement strand
CGGCGAGACCATTGTGTGCCCCATCTCCGCCAAGATCGGCATGGGCATCGACAACCTGCTGGACATGGTGGTGCTCACCGCCGAAATGCGTGAGCTCAAGGCCAACCCCAACCGCACCGCCCACGGCGCGGTCATCGAGGCCCGGCTGGACAAGGGCCGCGGCCCCGTGGCCACCCTGCTGGTGCAGAACGGCACCCTGAAGCAGGGCGATGTGATCATCGCCGGCACCGCTGTGGGCCGCGTACGCGCCATGACGGACGCCAAGGGTCAGAAGCTGACCGAGGCCGGCCCCTCCGTCCCTGTGGAGATCATCGGTATGGGCGAGGTGCCCGGTGCCGGTGACGACTTCCACGCCGTGGCCGACGAGCGCATGGCCCGCGAGCTGGTGGAGCAGCGCAAGCACGAGCAGAAGGCCGCCGCCGCCAACAGCGTGGGCAAGGTCACGCTGGAGGATCTGTTCAGCCACATCCAGGCCGGCGAGATGAAGAACCTCAATGTCATCGTCAAGGCGGATGTTCAGGGCTCTGCCGAGGCCGTGAAGGCTTCTCTGGAGAAGCTGACCAACGAGGAAGTCCGCGTGCGCGTGATCCACTGCGCTGTGGGCGCCATCAACGAGTCCGATGTCACCCTGGCCGCCACCGCCGGCGCCATCATCGTGGGCTTCAATGTCCGCCCCGACGCCAACGCCAAGGAGACCTCCGCCCGGCTGAATGTGGATATGCGTATGTACCGCGTTATCTACGACGCCATCAACGAGATCGAGGCCGCCATGAAGGGCATGCTGGCTCCCAAGTTCAAGGAAGTGGAGCTGGGTCGTGCCGAGGTGCGCGATGTGTTCCGCATCACCAATGTGGGCATGGTCGCCGGCTGCTATGTGCTGGACGGCAAGATGCAGCGCAACGCCCAGATGCGCCTGCTGCGTGACAACATCGTCATTTACGACGGTGCTATCGCCTCCCTGCAGCGCTTTAAGGACAGCGTGAAGGAAGTGGCCGCCGGCTACGAGTGCGGCATCACCTTTGAGAAGTTCCAGGACATCAAGCAGGGCGACATCATCGAAGCCTTCATCATGGAGCAGATCGAAGTATAATTAAACAGCAGTACAACCACCGATGGGGCGGGCGTTTCGCCCGCCCCATCTTGCTTTATTCCCCCGGCAAATCACTCCCGAAAGGAGATTTTACTATGGCAAGCAACCGCATCGGACGCGTTAACGAGGAGATCCAGCGCGAGCTGTCCACCCTCATCCGCAGTGTCAAGGATCCCCGGGTGACCGGCATGATCTCCATCACCGCCGTGGACACCACCCCCGACCTGAAATACGCTAAAATCTATATCAGTGTACTGGACAAAAGCGACTGCACCCAGGTGCTCAAGGGCCTGAAATCCGCCTCCGGCTTCCTTCGCCGGGAGCTGGGCCGCGCCCTGCAGCTGCGTGCCACGCCGGAGCTGACCTTCATCCGGGACGACTCCATCGATCAGGGCGCTCATATCCTTGACCTGCTGCGCGACCCCACGGTGGTCAAGCCCGCCAATCCTGCCAACGCCCACATCGTACTGGAGGATTGACCATGGGTATGCTGAACTACGAGCAGACCGCCGCGTGGCTGATGGAACACGACGGATTTCTTATTCTGACCCATGTGCGCCCGGACGGGGATACAGTAGGCTGTGCCGCCGGGCTGTGCCGCGCTCTGCGTCAGCAGGGCAAGCGCGCCTACGTGCTGCCTGACCCGGGCCTGTCCGACCTGTTCACCGACTATCTGGAGGGGCTCTATCCCCCCGCGAACTATGCCCCGGACACGGTTGTGGCGGTGGACATGGCCGCCCGCTCCATGTTCCACGATACTGCCAAGGTCTATCTTGACCGGGTGGATCTGACCATCGACCACCACCCTTCCCAGGAATGTTACGCCCGGCACACCTGTCTGGATGCCTCCCGTGCCGCCTGCGGCGAGCTGATGTATGACATCGTGCGCCAGTGGGGCGAAGTCACGGCAGAGGTGGCGCTGCCCCTGTATGTGGCCGTGTCCACCGATACGGGCTGCTTTGTATACAACAACACCAGCGCCGGTACCCATCGGGTAGCCGCCGCGCTGATGGAAACAGGCATTGATTTTTACCCGGTCAACCGCCTGCATTTCCGTACCAAGTCCTTTAAGCGGCTGAAGCTGGAGAGCATGCTCACCACCGGGATGCAGATGTTTGACGGCGGCGAAACTGCTATCGTCACCCTCACGCTGGAGATGATGCAGCAGCTGGCGGCTACGGAGGCGGATGTGGACAACATCTCCGCCTTTGTGGGGCAGATTGAAGGGGTACACACCGGCGTGACCATCCGTCAGCTGTCCCCCCTGCAGTGCAAGCTGTCTGTACGCACCGAGCCGGGTGAGCTGAACGCCAGCGCCGTTTGCGCTCTGCTGGGCGGCGGCGGACACGCGGCCGCCGCAGGAGCTACCGTGGACGGTACGCCCGAGCAGGCACTGCAGGCCATTCGGGCTGCCATTGCTCAGGTGCGCGGCTTCTGACCGACAAGGAGTGATTCCATGCCCAATGGCATTTTAATTATTGATAAACCGCAGGAATGGACATCCATGGATGTATGCGCCAAGCTGCGTGGAATTTTTCACGAAAAGCGCATCGGCCACGCCGGGACGCTGGATCCTATGGCCACCGGCGTACTGCCCGTGTTCATCGGCCGGGCCACCCGGGCGGTGGAGTTTGCCGACAAGGGCGAAAAGGAATATGTCGCCGGGCTGAAGCTGGGGCTGGTGACCAACACGCAGGACACCTCCGGACAGGTGCTGGAGCAGCATCCCGTCCATGTAAGTGCCCAGCAGCTAAACGAAGTCCTGCCCCGTTTCCGGGGAAACATCGAACAGCTCCCCCCCATGTTCTCCGCCATCAAAATCAACGGAAAAAAGCTCTATGAGCTGGCTCGCAAGGGTCGGGAAGTAGAGCGTCCCGCCCGCCCGGTCACCATCCATTCCCTGACTTTGGAGGCGCAGACCGCCCCGGACGAGTTCGTTCTGCGTGTGCGCTGCTCCAAAGGCACCTATGTGCGTACCCTGTGCCACGACATTGGCACGGCGCTGGGCTGCGGAGGCTGCATGAGTTCCCTGCGGCGCACCATGGCCGCCGGCTTTACGCTGGAGCAGGCCGTCACGCTGGAGCAGCTGCAGCAGGCGGACGACCCCACCGCCCACCTGCTCGGGACAGATCACCTGTTTTCCCATCTACCCAAGTTGACCGTACAGGGCAAGAACGAGACCATGCTTCGCAACGGCATGAAGCTGGTCATGCCCCAGCTGTCCACAGGGGAGTACCGGGTGTACGGCGCAGACGGCGGCTTTCTCGCCCTGTGCGCGGCGCAGGAGGGCAAGCTGACCACCATAAAAAGTTTCTTTGAAGTGCAAAATGGAGGTTGTCCTTGAGATAAAAGATATGAGATATGGTATCCGGCGGAGCCGGTCGATTGAAATTGCCCGCTTTGCGGGCACCTTAACTCCTATCTCCTATCTCATAACTCATATCTCGACAAATCATCATTTGCCTAAGGAGTCGATTCCTTTGAATACACCAAAACGAGTCATCGCCCTTGGTTTCTTCGACGGGGTGCATAAGGGCCATGGCGCGCTTTTACGCCGGGTGACGGAACGGGCGGCGGAACTAAACGCCGTTCCTGCCGCCTTTACCTTCGATGTCCATCCGGAAAGCCTGATTCTGGGCCGTGCCACCCCCCTGCTGTCCACCATCGAGGATCGCACCGACCTGATGCGCCGACTTTACGGCATTGAGGACGTGGTGGTGGCGCACTACGACCGGGAGATGATGAAGACCCCCTGGGAGGACTTTATCACCCATACGCTGATCAGGGACTGTTCCGCCGTCCATGTGGTGGCCGGGCACGATTTCCGCTTTGGCTACCGGGGCGAGGGCAATCCCCAGCGCCTCCGGGAAAAGTGCGAGCAACTGGGCATTGGCTGTGACATTATCCATCCGGTCATACAGGAGGGCATCACCGTCTCCTCCACCTACATCCGCACCCTGATCGCCCAGGGAGAAATGGCCCGGGCGCAGACCTTCCTGGGCCATCCGCACACGCTGACCGGCGTGGTACATCACGGCAAAAAGCTGGGGCGGGCGCTGGGCTTTCCCACCATCAACCTGACCCTGCCCGAAGGGCTCATCGTCCCTGCTCTAGGCGTGTACGCCACCCGGGTCTGGGTGGACGGACACGACTACATGGCGGTGACCAATATCGGCCGCCGTCCCACGGTGGACGATGGGGACGCGCTGAGCGTGGAGGCCTTCCTGCTGGACTTTGACGGCGATCTGTATGACCGTTCCGTCCGACTTGAATTTTTCAAATTCCTGCGCCCGGAGCGAAAGTTTGCCGATTTGGACGCCCTGCGCGCCGCGGTGATGCAAAACGCCCAACAGACCCGCACCTTCTTTCAGTTCGCCCAGCTGTGACCCATATCCGAGGAAAGGAAGACCCCGCCTATGGATGTCCATCTTCCCCATCATAACCATCATACTCCCTTCCGCTACCAGCGGCTGTTCCCCGTGCTGTGGGGGTATACTGCCCTGCTTTTCGTGGCCGGCTTTCTGTTTGCCTCCCCCGGAGACATTCTGGACGGGCTTTTGACCATTATTCGCTCCGAGGACGCACTCATCACCGACTATGTACGCATTGCCGGCCCCGGTGCCGCGCTGGTCAACGCCGCGCTGGTCACCGCCATCAGTCTGTGTATCCTCTACCTGGCCGACGATGTGCTCAACGGCATGACGCTGGTGGTCATCGGACTGATGTCCGGCTTCTCCCTGTTCGGAAAGAACTTCATCAATATCTGGCCCATACTGCTGGGCACATGGCTGTATACCCGCTACCGTAAGGAGCCCTTCGGCGCCTTTGCCAACATCGGCCTGATGGCCACCGCACTTGCCCCCATCGTCAGCTACATCGCCCTGGACAACGGCTGGGGACACCCCGTATTGGGTGTTGTCGCAGGTCTTGTCATCGGCTTTGTGATGCCCCCCCTGTCCGCGTACACCTTCCGCATCCAAAACGGCATGAATTTGTACAATGTGGGCTTTTCCTGCGGCCTGCTGGCTTTTATTTTCGTGCCGCTGATGAGCTCGCTGGGGGCGGACCCCACCACCCAGTACCGCTGGGCCAGCGGCTATAACACGCCCTTTGCCCTGATGCTGTGCGCCCTTTGTCTGGGACTGATCGCGGGCGGACTGCTTCTGGATCGCCGCCCCGTGTGGGCGGTCTGGGCGGGCTACCGCCGCCTCCTGCAGACCAGCGGCCGCGCCCCCAGCGACTACCTGCGTATGTTCGGTCACAGCGTGGTGATGGTCAACTCCGGGGTCAACGGCCTGCTGGGTGTGGCCTTCATTCTGTCCATCGGCGGCGACCTGAACGGCCCGACGGTGGGCGGTATCCTGACCCTGATGGGCTTTTCCGCCTTTGGCAAGCACGCCTTCAACATCCTGCCCGTGATGGCCGGCGTGGTGCTGGGCGGCGTGGTAATGCACTGGTCGCTGTCCGATCCTGCTATACAGCTGGCCTGCCTGTTCTGCACCACCCTCGCCCCCGTATCCGGCTACTTCGGCTGGCCCTACGGCGTGCTGGCCGGCTTTCTTCACTCGTCGGTGGTGCTGTACACCGGCTCGCCGGTGGCAGGAATGAACCTGTACAACAACGGCTTTTCCGGCGGTCTGATCGCCATTGTGCTCTACCCGGCCATTATTGCCATCGCCCGCCGCCGCAAGCCCGTGCTTCAGGAAGAGGATTACTTTGAAAATCTGGAGCATGACGAACCCAT
>JAGBTC010000058.1 GCA_017631545.1 Oscillospiraceae bacterium | reverse complement strand
GAGCATCTGGCCATGTCCGCCCCCATCATCTCCTCCTACTGCGCCGCCTCGGTGCTGTGGAGCCGCATTTTCCTGAAGGAAAAACTGTCTGCCAAGCACTATCTGATGATCGTGCTGGTGGTGGTCGGCATCGCCATTATGGGTCTTTTGGATATGTAACTTCCCGGAACCCGGAGCAGGCGCTTCGGGTTCCATTTTTTACCTGCCGGACGCAAGAAATCCATAGACAAACGGCCAAACTTGTGTATAATATATTCTCAAAGGGAGCCTGTTCCTTTCGACCCCCTCAATCCGATATGGAGTGTGATAACATGAAACTTATCATCAAAAACGACTACGACCAGATGAGCGCCTGGGCCGCCCAGCACATCGCCGACGCCATCAATAACCACAAGCAAGCCCGTCCCTTCGTTCTGGGTCTGCCCACCGGCTCTTCTCCCCTGGGCGTGTACAAGCGTCTGATCGAGATGAATAAGGCCGGCAAGGTCACCTTTAAGAATGTTGTGACCTTCAACATGGACGAATATGTGGGTCTGCCCCGGGAGCATGACCAGAGCTACTGGTACTTCATGCATGATAACTTCTTCAACCACATCGATATTCCCGCCGAGAACATCAACATTCTCAACGGCATGGCCGAGGATCTGGAAGCCGAGTGCCTGCGCTATGAGGAGAAGATCGCCTCCTACGGCGGCATCGACCTGTTCCTGGGCGGCAGCGGCGTGGACGGCCACATCGCCTTTAACGAGCCCTTCACCTCCCTGACCTCCCGCACCGGCGTGCGTGCCCTGACCGAGGACACCCTGATCGCCAACTCCCGCTTCTTCGACAACGACCCCGACAAGGTGCCCAAGACCGCCCTGTCCGTGGGCGTGGGTACCGTGTGCGACTCCAAGCAGGTCCTGCTGGTCATCAACGGCCACAACAAGGCCCGCGCCCTGCGCCATTGCGTGGAGGGCGGCGTGGATCACGCCTGGACCATCAGCGCCCTGCAGCTGCATCCCGACGGCATCATCGCCTGTGACGAGGCCGCCTGCGGCGAGCTGAAGGTGGACACCTACAAGTATTTCAAAGAGATCTACAAGAACGAAAAGTAACTGTAATCGGACTTTGTACACCAAAAATGACAGGGGCAAGTTGCCCCTGTCATTTTTTATTCTGCTGCATCCAGCATATTTTCTATAAATATCCCGTAACCTCGCGTGGGGTCATTGACCAGGACATGGGTGACTGCGCCCACCAGTTTTCCGTTTTGCAAAATGGGTGAGCCGCTCATTCCCTGCACGATGCCGCCGGTGCGCTCCAGCAGTTGAGGGTCAGTGACCTTGATCATCAGGTTTCGCAGTTCCCCCGCCTGCGCGGGATAGACATGAACGATATCCACCTGATACTCCTTTACCTCTTCCCCCGCCACATTGGACAGAATCACTGCCGCCCCGGGGCGCACTTCGTCCCGTGCGGCAATGGGAACGGCGCGGCCAAGGTCGGCCACCGGCTGATCCAGCGTACCGAAGATGCCTGCGTTGGTGTTGGCGTACAGCTGCCCCAGATCCCGCCGCACATCAAAACTGCCGCGCAGCTCCCCCGGCTCGCCCACGCAGCCCTTTTTCACATCGTTCACCGTGGAATAGAGAATGCTGCCCGATTGCATACTCATCAGCCGCGCGGTGTCCACATCGGTGACCCCGTGCCCTAGCGCGCCGAACTTTCCGCTTGCAGGATCGTAAAAGGTCATGGTTCCGATACCCGCCATGGAATCCCGGATCCACGCCCCCAACTGATAGCTGCCCTGCTGCGTACAGGTAGCCGCACCGCTGAGTTGCAGCTGTCTGTCCCGGCGGTTCACCCGCAGGGTCATCGTGCGCCCGGCCAGCGTTTGAATGGCGGATTGCACCTGCTCAATGGTGTCCACCTCCCGCCCGTTTACATGGGTGATGACATCGCCAACCTTCAGCCCCATGTCACGGGCAGGTGAGCAGGAGCGCTGTGTCCCCTGCACATTGCTCAGACCCACCACCAGCACACCGTCGGAAAACAGCTTGATACCCACCGCGCGTCCCACCGGGATAACACAGCTGCCCGCCGTCAGAGCCGTCTGTTGCGCTCCCGCCGCGGGCTGTGCCGTTTCCGCCCATGCCAACGCGCTGACCGCCGCCTCCCGGCGCGGCCGCCGGGGTGCGGTAAAGCTCACGCTCGCCACCAGCACGGCCACACTGAGCAGCGCGGCCAGCGCGCGCTGCGGTTTTTGTTCCATTGCTCCACCTCCCTGTTTCTTCCCGCGGACGGCCAACGCCGCCCACAGCTTCAGTATGGCTCGCCGCGGCGAAAAAACACGAGGACGCTGTTTCCGTATTTGCCAGTAAAAACGTCTTGCCTTTACAGCCGCTCGTACAGCTCCATTTTCCGCCGCAGCCGTTGTGCAAGTTCCGGTGTAAAGCTTTTTCCCTTTGCGCGCCAGCACCAATTGTTCCCCAGTGTACCCGGGGTATTCATTCGCGCAGTGCTACCCAAACCAAGCAGATCTTGCGCTGTGACAATGACAAGCTCGGCGGGACTGCCCCACAAGGCGCACATCGCGTCCCAATGAGGTTCCTCCCGCCCAAGACGCAGGTATTCCACGGCACGGGCCACATCCCTTGGGTCGGCGTGGGACAGCCAGCCCAGAATCGTGTCGTTGTCGTGAGTCCCGGTATATGCTACGCAGTGGATGGGGTAGTTATGCGGCAAATAGTCGCCCCCACCCTCCCGCCGGTCAAAGGCAAACTGCAGCACCTTCATGCCCGGAAAGCCGCTCTCTTCCAACAGCTGGCGCACCGACGCGGTCACAAAGCCCAAGTCCTCGGCCAGAATGGGTCGTTCCCCCACCGCCTGAAACAGCTTCATCCCCGGCCCGGGCAGCCAGCGCCCGTTTTTTGCGTCGGGCTCTTCCCGGGGGATTGCATAATAGGACACAAAGCCACGAAAATGGTCAATGCGGAGTACGTCAAAAATGCGGCACAGGTGGTCTATGCGCTCCACCCACCATCGGTAGCCCTCCCGCTCCATGGCCTGCCAATCGTACAACGGATTGCCCCAGCGCTGTCCGTGGGGTGAAAAGCCGTCGGGCGGACAGCCGGCCACCTCCCGGGGGTGCCCATCCCCGTCCAGGCAAAACAACTCCGGCCGCGTCCATACCTCCACGCTGTCCAGCGCGGTATAGATGGGCAGGTCACCGATCAGACGCACCCCAAGCTCATTGGCGTATTCCTTCAGCCGCCGCCATTGGTCAAAGAACAGGTATTGCACCGCCTTCCAGAAGGCGATGTCCCCTTCCCGTTCGGCGCAAAAGTCCTTCAGCGCCCCCGCATCCCGTCCGCGCAGGTCGGCGGGCCAATCAAGCCACGCTGCTCCACCGTGGGATTCCTTTAGCGCCATGAACCGGGCATAATCCTCCAGCCAACCCGCCTGGGCAGTGCAAAAATCGGCAAAGTCTCCGGGAGGG
>JAGBTC010000057.1 GCA_017631545.1 Oscillospiraceae bacterium | reverse complement strand
CGCCCTGCCGCCGGTATGCTGCCCATGGCGCTGGCGGCCAAGGCCGCCGGCATCGACACGCTGTATGTCCCCGAGGAAAACGCCGCCGAGGCCACGCTGGCTCAAGGGCCGCGCGTTATCCCCGTGCGTGATGTCGCTCAGCTGGTGGCGCACCTGAACGGCGAAGCGCCCATTGCCCCTGCTCCCTTGTGGCAGCCCGGGCACAGCGATGTCTTTGCCCCCGACTTTTCCGAAGTCAAGGGACAGGAAAATGTCAAGCGCGCGCTGGAGATCGCCGCCAGCGGAAACCATAATGTGCTTTTGGTTGGCCCACCGGGCTCGGGCAAATCCATGCTGGCCCGCCGTCTGCCCTCCATCCTGCCTTCCATGACCCGGGAGGAGGCGCTGCAGGCCACCCAGATCCACTCGGTCATGGGTCTGACCGATGCCGCGCACCCTCTCATTGATGTGCGCCCCTTCCGCGCCCCCCACCATACCGTCTCCCCCATGGGTATGGCAGGCGGCGGCAGCAATCCCCGGCCGGGGGAAATTTCCCTCGCCCACCACGGAGTGCTGTTTCTGGACGAGCTGCCCGAATTTTCCAAAGAAGTTCTGGAGGTGCTGCGCCAGCCGCTGGAGGACGGTCAGGTCACCATCTCCCGTGCCTCCGGCTCGGTGAGCTATCCCAGCCGCTTTATGCTGGTGTGCGCTATGAATCCCTGCAAGTGCGGCTGGTACGGCCACCCCTCCGGCCGGTGCAAATGTTCGGAAAATGAGGTCACGCGCTACCTCTCACGCCTGTCCGGTCCGCTGCTGGATCGTATTGATCTGTTTGTGGAGGTGTCGGCGCTGGAGTTTGACGAGTTGGCCGAGCGCAGCAAAGCGGAATCCTCCGAAACTGTCCGCGCCCGGGTCAATGCCGCCCGCACCATTCAAAACAGCCGCACCGGGTCGGTGAGCAACGCCTATCTGGGTCAGAATGAATTGGACGCCTGCTGTGCTTTGGACGAGGCCTGCCAGGCGGTGATGAAGGGCGCTTTCGACCGCCTTGGGCTCACCGCCCGTGGCTATGACCGCATCCGCAGAGTGGCTCGCACCATCGCCGATCTGGACGGCAGCGAAACCATTCAAGTCCACCATCTGGCGGAAGCGCTGCAGTACCGTCCCCCGGAATATTTGAAGAAATAAAAACAATCCCGCAGCCTATGGCTGCGGGATTGTTTTTTCTTCAGTTCTTAGGCTCCTCGGTTTCAAACACCGTCTTGGCGGTGGCGGCAAGTCCGGCCAGCCCCTGCAGTTCGCTGGGAATGATGATCTTGGTGGCCTTTCCGTCTGCCGCGGCGGCAAAGGCCTCCAGCGCCTTGATCTTGATCACGCCCTCGGTGGGGTTGGCCTCGTTGATCAGCTTGATGGCATCTGCCGTGGCCTGCTGCACTTTTGCGATGGCCTCGGCTTCGGCTTCGGCGGCCATGATACGGGCAGCCTTGGCGGCCTCAGCCTCCATGATTTTGGCCTGCTTGGCGGCGTCAGCGCGGAGGATGGCAGACTGCTTTTCGCCCTCCGCCACAAGGATCTGGGACTGCTTCTGACCCTCAGCCTGCAGGATGGCTTCGCGGCGCTCGCGCTCGGCCTTCATCTGCTTTTCCATGGCATCCTGGATCTCACGGGGAGGAATGATGCTCTTGAGCTCCACGCGGTTGACCTTTATGCCCCAGGGGTCGGTGGCCTCATCCAGAATGGCGCGCATCTTGGTATTGATGTGATCGCGGCTGGTCAGGGCCTGATCCAGCTCCAGATCGCCGATGATATTACGCAGGGTGGTGGCGGTCAGGTTTTCAATGGCGGTGAGGGGATGCTCCACACCGTAGGTATAGAGCTTCGGGTCGGTGATCTCGAAGTAGATGACCGTGTCGATCTGCATGGTGACGTTGTCCT
>JAGBTC010000056.1 GCA_017631545.1 Oscillospiraceae bacterium | reverse complement strand
AGAGCCTTGGGAGCAGCCTCGACAGCAGCCTTGGCCTCAGCCAGGCCCAGGCCGGTGATCTCGCGGACGACCTTGATGACCTTGATCTTAGCAGCAGCGTCGAAGCTGGCCAGGATCACGTCGAACTCGGTCTTCTCCTCAGCAGCGGGAGCAGCAGCGCCGGCAGCGGCGGGAGCAGCCATAGCAGCGGCGGAAACGCCGAACTCTTCCTCCAGAGCGTGAACCAGCTCGGACAGCTCCAGCACGGTCAGGCCCTTAACTTCCTCGATCAGAGCAGTGATTTTCTCGGTAGCCATAATGAATGTACCTCCTAAAATGTGTTGTTTTTAGATGTGTGTGTGATGCCGGATTACTCGGCAGCGGCCTCGGCCGCGGGGGCGCCGTCCTTCTCGGCAATGGCCTTCAGGACGATAGCCAGGCTGGTGATAGGCGCCAGCATGGTGCCCAGGACCTGAGCCTGCAGGACCTCCTTGGAGGGCAGGTCGGCCAGGGCGGCGATCTCGCTCAGGGGCAGGATCTTGCCATCCATAAAGCCCGCCTTGATGGTGAACTTCTCACCGTTGAACTGCTTGGCGAACTTGTTGATGACACGCATGGGAGCGATAGGATCGCTTTCGCAGATGGCCAGAGAAGTGGTGCCATTCAGGCTGTCGGACAGCTCGCCCAGGCCGGCATTCTGCGCGGCAAAACGGGTCAGAGTGTTCTTCACGACGGCGTACTCAACACCATTCTTGCGCAGCTCAGCGCGCAGAGCGGTATCTTCGGCCACAGTGATGCCCTTGTAGTCCACCAGAACACCGGATGCGGCGTTCTGCAGCTTCTCGGTCAGCTCGGCCACGATGGCCTTCTTCGCTTCCAGGACAGTTGCGTTAGGCATTTGGGTTTCACCTCCAGAAATAAATAAAACGCTGTTTGCGCACAAAGACACAAACAGCGTAAAACCAAACATTGTTTTTCACTGCACTCTCGGCAGGATTTACACACGAGGAAACCTGCTGTCTTTGAACGCACACATTATTATAGCCTCTTTTCTCCGCTTGTCAATACCTTTTTTTATTTTTTTGCACTTTTTGCGAAAAAGCGCGTCGACCCCGTCCGAGCGACTCTTTTCCGCCTTTCAAAAAAGGGCATATCCCTTCAGCTGACCGCGGCGCACCTTCCAATCGGGCAGGAGCGCGTCCATCACGGCGTAGAAGCCCGGGCCGTGATCCGGGTGGAGGAAATGCACCAGCTCATGCAGGGCCACATAGTCCTGCAGCTCCTCCGGGCAGGCGGCAAGGGCGGTGTTCAGGGTGATATAGCCCTGCTGGTAGTGGCAGTTGCCCCACTGGCTTTTCATCTTACGCAGGCGCAGGGCGGGTCTGGCCACCCCCAGCCCGGACACCAGCGGATACATCCGCTCCACCGCCGCGCTCAGACGCCGGGCACATTCCTGCCGGGACAGCGGCTCAGCCGGCACGGGGCACGCCCGACTCTGCCGCTCCAGCGCCCGGAAGATCCACGCCGCCCGGCCGCGGATAAACGCGTCCGCCTGCGCCGCCCCTACACGCAGCGGAACGGACAAAAGCACCTGACCGTCCTTCACGCGCAGGTTCCAGTTTTTCACGCGCTTTACGCTCAGCCCATAGGTCAGCTGCCCCAGCGGCGTGTCCACCATGCGAAGCTGTGTCACTTTTCTCACTTCCTTTGCTCCATTCTACCACAAAAATACCCCGGACGCACGCGTCCGGGGCACATTTGTTTCATTACAGCACCTTGCTCAAAAACAGCTTGGTACGCTCGTTGGTGGGGTTGGCAAAGAATGCCTCGGGAGTGTTCTCCTCCACCAGCTTGCCCCCGTCCATGAACAGCACACGGCTGCCCACTTCCCGGGCAAAGCCCATCTCGTGGGTGACCACTACCATGGTCATACCCTCCCGGGCCAGGTCTTTCATGACCTCCAGCACCTCGCCCACCATCTCGGGGTCCAGAGCAGAGGTAGGCTCGTCAAAGAGCATGACCTCCGGCTCCATACACAGGGCACGCACGATGGCGATGCGCTGCTTCTGACCGCCGGACAGCTGGCTGGGATAGGCGTTGGCGCGGTCGGCCAGACCCACGCGCTCCAGCAGCGCCATGGCCTTTTCTTCCGCCTCCGCCTTGCTCTTTTTCAGAAGCTGCACGGGGGCGAGGGTCATATTCTGCAAAATGGTCATGTGGGGGAACAGGTTAAAGTGCTGGAACACCATGCCCATCTTCTGGCGATGGATGTTGATGTTCACCTTCTTATCGGTGATGTCCACGCCGTTGAAGAGGATGCTTCCCCCAGTGGGAGTCTCCAGCAGATTGAGACAGCGCAGGAAGGTGGACTTACCCGAGCCGGAGGGGCCGATGACCACCACCACCTCGCCCTTGCGGATGTCGGTGGAGATGCCGTCCAGTGCCTTGATCTGTCCACCCTTGAAGTGCTTTTTCACTTCCTGGGCGCGGATAATGACATTATCGCTCACTGTTTCTCAGCCTCCTCTCCAGTTTACCCACCAGCCAGGTGAAGAACATGACCAGAGCAAGATAAATCAGCGCCACCGCAAACAGCGGCAGGAAAGGAGAATAAGTCACGCTGCGGATGATGTTGCCGCCCATGGTCAGGTCACGCACGGTGACATAGCCGGCCACGGAGGTCTCTTTCAGCAGGGTGATAAACTCGTTGGCCAGGGCAGGCAGCACATTCTTGAATGCCTGGGGCAGGATGATGTGGCGCATGGTGGCTACATAGCCAAACCCCAGGGAGCGGCCTGCTTCCATCTGCCCGGCATCAATGGCCATGATGCCGGAACGGAAAATCTCCGCCACATAGGCACCGGAGTTGATACCGAAGGCCAGAGAGGCCACTAGCACCCCGTTGCGGGAGGAGGCAAAGATGATGTAATACATGATCATCAGCTGCACCACCACGGGAGTGCCGCGGAACACAGTCAGATAGAGCTTGCACACCCCGTTTGCCAGATTGAGCAGGAACTTGCCGATGCCGGGCCGCATCTCGCCGGCAATGCTGTCGTGGCTGGAGCGGACGATGGCCACGATCACACCCAGCACCACACCGATCAGCAGGGAGAGCAGGGTGATTTTCAGGGTGTTGCCCAGGCCGGTGGTCAGGTACTTCCAGCGGTTATCCTCGATAAAGTTGAGGATAAAGTCGGCCTTGAAATCCTCAAACCAAGCCAGGCAGGCCATCTTAAGTGTTTCAAACCAGGTCAATTCAGTCACCTTCTTGATCGTTGATCGCGGGAAAACAGGGGCGGAGATGTTCCTCCGCCCCTGTCTGAAGCACAAACTGTGTTGTTATCAGCCGTTGTTGGCGGCAACATAAGCCTTGGCAGGCTCGTTGTCGATGATGACGCAGTCGACCTTGCCGGTGACCAGAGCCTGAACGGCGTCGGCGCCCTTGCTGAACTTGGACACGCGCTCGGCACCGAAGTCGCCCTCGGAATAGATGTCGCCGGTGGTACCCTGCTGCACGCCCACGATGTAGCTGGCGCCGTCGGCATACAGGTCGTCCACGGTGGTGATCTTGCTGCCCTCAGCCACGATGATGGACTGGATGCCGGTGGCGTAGGTGGAGGAGAAGTTGATGGACTGCAGACGCTCCTCGGTCACGGTCATGCCGGCCATGCCCATGTCGGCCTTGCCGGTAGCCACGGCGGTGATGATGGCGTCGAACTCCATGTCGTCGATGACCAGCTTCATGTCCAGCTTGTCAGCGATGGCAGCGGCCATCTCGGCGTCGATACCCACGATGGTCTCGTTCTCATAGTACTCATAGGGGGGGAAGAAGGCGTTGGTAGCCATGTGCAGCTCTTCCTTGCCCTCGGCGTCAGCCTGGAAGGTCAGCTCGTGAGCCACGCCGGAGATGTACTTGTCAACGATCTTCTGAGCGGTGCCGTCGGCAGTCAGCTCAGCCAGAGCGGCGTTGACCTTCTCCAGCAGGTCGGTGTTCTCCTTGGCGATGCAGATGGCGTAGTCCTCGATGGCATACTCGGTGTCCAGGATCTTCAGGGTGACCTTCTCGCTGCCGCAGGCAGCCAGAGCCAGCACCATGGCCAGAGCCATCATCATAGCAATGATTTTCTTCATAATTTGATACTCTCCTTTTTTCCGTGGGCGGTTCGACCCACAATTGTACGATTGAGTATACTCCTTTTCTCACGGGGAAGTCAATAGATAACCCCTCACATTCCGCGAAAAAATCACCAAAAATCCACCCATTTTGCATGGACACTCTGTTTTCTCTGCGCCGCGGCCGCTTTTATGCATATTTTTATGAATATTCATTCCGCCGCCCCCGGCACTTCCGCTTGCATTTTTCCGCCGTTGGGAGTATCCTGTTGGCAGACCGTTCTTCCCACGGAGGTGAGTATGAAACAACTGTTATACGGCGACTGCTTCGTGCGCCTGTGGCAGGATCTGTGCCGGCGGCCGCAGGAGTGGTGCGCCCGGCTGATTTTTCTGCTGGGGCCGTGGTTCAGCTTTGTGTCGGTGGAGTTTCTCAACGAGAATGAGCTGTTTGCGGACTTTGCCCCGTGGCAGGTGCTGTTTAATTTGATTTGGTACTATATTCTGTTCTTCCTGTTCCGGCTGGTGCTGGGGCGGCGGCGGCCGGCCGGGGCGGCGGCCGCACTGGTGTGCTTTGCGTTCGGTCTTGTCAACCACTATATCCTGCGCTTTCGTGGACGGATCCTTTTCCCTGCCGATCTGCGGGCATGGCGCACCGCGGCCAATGTGGCCGATGGCTTTGACTTCTCCCCCGACTTACATATCAACCACGCTTTGCTGGTGCTGGCAGCTTATTTGTTCCTGCTGGCCGTGTGTCCCGGGCAGAAGGCCCGTCCCCGTCCCACCCGGACATTGGCGTGGCTGACGGCGGCCAGCCTGCTGTATACCGGCTGCTTCTTCTTCACGCCCATGCTGCCCGCGCTGAACATCTACACCCAGCAGTGGACGACCCAGAAAAACGGCTTCCTTCTCAACTTCACCACCGCCCTGCGCTACAGCGTGGTCAGCAAACCCAAGGGCTACAGTGACGCGGCGGTGGAGGCCCTCACCGCCCGTTTCCCTGCCCGGGCGGAAAACACACAGCTTACCCGGCCGGTCAACCTGATCGTGGTGATGAACGAGGCCTTCAGCGACCTGACCATATTTGACACGCTGGAGCCCAGCACCGACCCCACCCCCTTCCTGCACTCCATGCAGGAGAACACCGTCAAGGGCTGGCTGTTCCCGCCGGTCACCGGCGGCGGCACGGCCAGCGTGGAGTTTGAGTATCTCACCGGCCTGTCCAACGCCTTCCTGCCGCCCCATTGCGTGGCCTACCAGCTGTATATGAAGCAGGACACCCCCTCTCTGTCCTCGGTGGTCAAGGCCGCGGGCTATCAGACCGCCGCCTTCCACCCCTACCGCGCCTCAGGCTGGAACCGCCCCATCGTGTACGACTATCTGGATTTTGACCGTCAGCTGTACAATACCGATGTGTCCGCCCCCCACTATGTGCGCGGCTATATCTCTGATCAAAGCAGCTACGACACCCTGCTGCGCCTCACTGAGCAGGCGCAGGGACAGCCCATCTTCCTGTTCAATGTGACCATGCAAAACCACTCCGGCTACGCCCAGGGCTGGCGCAACCTGCCTCAGAGCGTTACCCCCGGTGACGCGGTGCGTGCCGCCGAGCCCAAGGCCGCCCAGTACCTGTCCCTCATGCGGGTCAGCGACCAGGCGCTGGAACGGCTCATTGGCCATTACGAGCAGGTGGACGAGCCGACGATGATCGTCTTTTTCGGCGACCACCAGCCCTCCCTGTCCAACGAATTTTACAAGGCGCTCTACGGCAAGCCGCTGGAGGAGCGCACCACCCGGGAGGTACTGCAGCAGTATGCCGTCCCCTTCTTCCTGTGGACGAACTATGACATTGAAGAGCGTTCGGATGTGTTTCTCAGCTCCAGCTTTCTGGGCGTACTCACCGCCGAGATGGCAGGGCTGCCCATGACCGGGTGGCAGAACTTCCTCTCCCAGCTGTACCGGCAGCTGCCCGTCATCACCCCTGCCGGCTATATTACTGCCGATGGGCAGGTGGTGCCCCACGCCCATGAGCTGGACGGGCAGACCCGTCAATGGCTGAACGATTATGAGCTTCTGGCCTACCGGGCGCTGATGGATCCCAAGGAGGATACCCACGCCTTCTTCCATGACATTCCGCTCCCATAACAAAACGCCCCACGGCATGGCCGTGGGGCGTTTTGTTTATTCCAATCACTTCTCCAGCAGTTCCAGCAGCAGGCGCTCGTTCTCCCCGGCCGCGTGGGTCAGGCGCTGGGAATGCGCGTGGAGGGTCTGCTTGTATGTTTCGTAATTGTCCAGCAGCTCGTCCAGGTGCAGGATCACCTGCCGATGATCCAGCCGGGTCACATCCCCGGCCGAGGGCATATCCAGCTCCTGCAGATAGCTTTTCACCTTGGGATCGTACACCAACCCCACCAGCGGCACGCCGGTGCGTGCGGCGAAAATCAGCGTGTGCAGGCGCATGGCAAGGCACAGCTTGCCCCGGGCGATCACGCCCATCAGCTCCTCCGGCGTCAACGGCTGATCCAGCAGGGCGGCAGGGGTGGTCATCTGCGCCATGACCTGGGCGGACAGGGCGCGGTCGTTCTCCGGCTGCATAAGGACAAACAGACTCATCAGCCCATGCTCCCGATACAGATGGTCGCAGGCGGCGGCCAGCTCCCGGGCAAAGTCCTTGGTGTCCGGCCAGTTTCGCACGGAGACCGCCGCAAAGGGCTGCCCCACAGGCAGCTTGGTGGACGAGAGGATCTCGTCCACTCGCTCGTCCGGCGCCCATTGCATGGTGAACACCGGGTCAGCGGTCACATGCAGATCCTGCCGCTGCACCCCCATCTCCCGCAGTTCCTGCAGAGAGCTGCGGTCACGCAGGGTCACCAGATCCGCCTGCTCCACCGCCCGGCACACCTGTCGGCGGTTACCGGCACGCAGCACAGGGCCGATGCCGTTGGCGTAAAGGGCCACCTTCTTGCCCATGCGCTTGGCCAGATGGATCAGCGACAGATAGTACAGCAGCGAACGGGTGGAGGTGCGATCCTGCAGCAAGCTTCCGCCGCCGGACAGCAGCAGGTCACACTCCTTCATCGCCTGCCACACCTGTGACAGGCTGAAGCGAGCCACCGCGTTCCACCCGTAACGCTGGGTGGTCTGGGCGGGGTCGTTGGACAGGACGGTGACCGCGATATCCTCACCCACAGACATGATACCGTCGTGAATGGACTGCAGAATTGCGTCGTCCCCGGCATTGGAAAAGCCGTAGTAGCCGCTGACAAGGATATGGTGCTTGCGGCGGT
>JAGBTC010000055.1 GCA_017631545.1 Oscillospiraceae bacterium | reverse complement strand
CATCATGGTCTGGAAGGTGTCCAGCCGCTCGGGGGTGTCGGACAGCTCCAGGGTCATGGAGGTGGGCGAGATGTCGTCCACCTTGGCGCCGTAGATGGAGCAGATGGTCATAATGTCCTGCCGGGTCTTGTTGGTGGCGTTGACCTTCAGGATCATCAGCTCCCGGCCGATGAGGCTGTTTTCCTCCAGCGTGCGGACTTTGATCACATCCACCAGCTTGTTCAGCTGCTTTTCCACCTGATCCACCATGTTGTTGCCGCTGTCCACGATGATGGTGATGCGGGAGACGGTGGGGTCGTCGGTGGGGCCCACGGCCAGCGATTCAATGTTAAACGCGCGGCGGGAGAACAGGCCGGTGATGCGGTTGAGGACGCCGGCCTGATTTTCTACCAGAACGGAAATGGTCTGTTTCATAGCCTCTCCCCTCCCCTGTTCAGTCGTTGGTGCTCATGTCGGGGTGTACCCGGCAGATGAGCAGGCTGCAGCCCTTGGTGTTCAAAAAGCGCTCCAGCGTTTCGTCCAGCGTGTCCTCGTTGTCGGCCACCATGCTGGCAATGCCGTAGGCGGCGGCGACAGCGGCAAAATCGGGCGAGCCGTCCAGCGCGACCCCGTAAGGGCCGTGGTAGGGGGCGGTGTTCTGGATCTGGTGGACAAGCCCCAGCACGCTGTTGTTCATCAGCACGATTTTGATGTCCAGACCTGCACAACAGATGGCGGCAAGCTCGTTCATGGCCATCTGGAAGGAGCCGTCACCGCACACCACCACGGTCTGGCGGTCGGGTGCGCCCACCTTGGCGCCGATGGCGGCAGGCAGGGCGTAGCCCATGGTGCCCAAACCGCCGCTGGTGAGCAGGCGGCCGTGCTTCTGGGGCAGATATTTGCAGGTAAAGATCTGGTTTTGACCCACATCGGCGCACACCACCGCGTTGTCGGCCAGCTTTTCGCCCAGCTTACGCAGCACCGTGCCGGGGAACACATAGCCATCCCGTCGGGGGAAGGTGCGGCTGAGCTCCGCCTTGCGGTAGTCGCGCAGCTGCGCCAGCCATGCTTCGGAATCGGTGGCGGGGACATCCTTTTCCAGCAGCTGCTGCAAAATCACCTTCACATCGCCCACCAGAGGGACGGCGGCGGTCATGTTCTTGCCGATCTCCGCCGGGTCCACATCAATGTGGATGGTGGCCATGCGGTTTTGAATGTCGGTGGGGTTGACCATGGCCCGGTCAGCGGCTCGGGTGCCCACCATAATGAGCAGGTCGCTTTTGGCCAGCGCCTTGTTGGCGCAGTGGTTGCCGTGGGCGCCCACCATGCCCAGATTGAGGGGGTGGTCGGTGGGCAGGACAGAGATGCCCATCATGGTCTTGACCACGGGGATGTGGCACCGCTCGGCCAGCGCCACCAGCTCGTCCCGGGCGTCGGCCAGCCACACGCCGCCGCCGGCCAGAATCAGGGGCTGACGGGACTTGGCAATGGTGTCCACCACGCGCTTGATCTGCAGGTCGTTGCCCCGCACGCTGGGCTTATAGCCGCGAATGGTCACTTCCTCCACGGGAGCGAACTTTTTCAGCGGCTGGTTCTGAATGTCAATGGGAATGTCGATAAGCACCGGACCGGGACGGCCGGTGGAGGCGATGTGGAAGGCCTCCGCCACCACCCGGGGCAGCGTTTCCGCGTCCTTGACCAGATAGCTGTGTTTGATGAAGGGAGCGACGGCGCCGGTGATATCCACCTCCTGGAAAATATCCCGGCCCAGCAGGTGGCTGGGCACCTGCCCGGTGATGGCCACCATGGGGATGGAGTCCATGTAGGCGGTGGCGATGCCGGTGATGAGGTTGGTCGCCCCCGGGCCGGAGGTGACCATACACACGCCCACTTTGCCGCTGATCCGGGCATAGCCCGAGGCCATGTGGCCGGCATTCTGCTCGGTACGCACCAGGGTATAGCCGATTTCCGGCGTGGCGGCCAGCACATCCATGATGGGGCAGATGGTCGCGCCGGCGTAGCCAAAGATATGCTCTACCTTTTGCAGTTTCAGGCTTTCTACAAGGGCTTGCGCTCCGGTCATGGAAAACACCTCCAATAAAACAAAACGGCTTCGTCCTATACAACATAGGACGAAGCCGAACACTCCGTGGTACCACCTAAATTCGCGGACAGGCCGCGCACTCGTTGCCCGGTAACGGTGGGGACCGGCCAAGCCTACTGGGGAGCGCACTCCCGTTGGACAAGGCGGCTCGCGGGTGACCTTCGAGGCGGCTTTCCCCGGGAGCTTACACCAACCGCTCCCTCTCTGCGCGTTCCAGCCGTTCTACTGACCCGGTCATTGCCTTTTTCATGCCCCTGTAAAAGGGGATTTTCAATGATTGTACCTTATGTAACCCACCTTTGTCAATCATAAAGTCCCAAAAAGTGCGAGTCGGCACAGGGGGCTTTTTCGGCACTTTGACGGAACAAAGCGAAAAAGTG
>JAGBTC010000054.1 GCA_017631545.1 Oscillospiraceae bacterium | reverse complement strand
CACCGAAGGAGATGTAGTGGAAGGTAGTAGAGCCCTCATGGGGGATGCGCTGACGAATGACATAGGGCTTGCCGGCGGCAAGATTGGCGGCCACCTCCTCCGCGCTCATGTCGCGGCAGGGATCATCACCCCGGTTGAAGTCGCCGGAATCCTCCTCGCTCTCAGTCTTTTCACAGAAGCAGTAGTAGGCTCCGCCCCGCTCCACCAGCAGCTCGGCGTACTGTTTATACAGAGGGCGGCGCTCGGTCTGGATATAGGGGCCAACGGGGCCGCCCACATCGGGGCCCTCGTCATGGGTCAGGCCACACTCGGCCATGGTGCGGTAGATGACCTCGGTGGCGCCCTCTACCAAACGGCCCTGGTCGGTGTCCTCAATACGCAGGATAAAGGTGCCGCCCGCGTTTCGGGCGATGAGCCAGGTATACAGCGCGGTACGCAGGTTGCCCACATGCATATAGCCCGTGGGGCTGGGGGCGAAACGGGTACGCACCTTCCCTTTGGGGATGCGCGCTTCCATCTCCTCAAAAAACGTCTTATCAAGTGCCATAAATATGACCTCCGTTCGGCGTTCGCCGTTGTTTGCTGCCGCCTATTATACCTTTTTTTCCAGCCGTTGACAAGTCCATTCCATTTTCTTTCTCCGGCGGTTGATTTGTTCACATTTTCGGGGTATGATAGGAAAAAGCACACACATACAAGGAGGTCACAACGATGCGAAAGTTTCGCCTGCCCAAAACCCAGCTCGGGCGCACGCTGCTCAGTCTGGGGATCACCGCGCTGGTTGGTTTCGTCCACTTTTATTTTAATCTGCCGGCCCTGAATTTTCATGATGAGGCGTTTTACGGCTTTCTTGGCCTGTTGGCCCTGGTGTACATGGCCAGCATTTTCCTCCTTTCGGGCGGTCTGCACTCGGATGTGGAACTGTCCGGCAAGGAAAAGCTGAAGCAATGGCTGCGCTTTATCCGTAACCGCTGCCTGCCCGTTGGCATTGCCTTTGTCATCGTGGTAGTGGTCACCGCGGTGGGACAGCTGCTGTCCATGCCCATCTTCCGGGCGGCGGCCTACCGGGATCTGCTGACAGTACAGACGGGCGACTTTGCCCAGGATGTGACCCAGATCTCCTTTGACAAGATCCCCACGCTGGATCGCCAGTCGGCGGAGTATCTGGGCGACCGCCAGATGGGCACGCTCAGCGACATGGTCAGCCAGTTTGAGTATTCCAACGACTCCACCCAGATCAACTATCAGGGCCGCCCGGTGCGCGTGGCCCCCATCGACTACGCCGACCTTATTAAGTGGTTCACCAACCGGGGCGAGGGTCTGCCCGCCTATGTCATCGTGGACATGGTCACACAGGAGGCCAGCGTGGTACGGCTGAACGAGGGCATGAAGTTCTCCTTCTCCGAGCCGCTCAACCGAAACATTCTGCGCCACCTGCGCTTCCAATATCCCACCATGATGTTCTCCACCCCCCAGTTTGAGATCGACGAGGACGGCCATCCCTGGTGGATTGCCCCCCGGATGGTCAAAACCATCGGTCTGTTCGGCGGCACGGACATCAATGGCGCGGTTCTGGTGGACGCGGTGACGGGCGAGAGCGAATATATGGAAGAAGTGCCCACCTGGGTGGACACCCTGTATGTCCCCGAGCTTATCATGCAGCAGTATGACTATCACGGCACCTATATCAACGGCTTTATCAACTCCATTCTGGGGCAGCGGGGCGTGACCGTGACCACCGACGGCTACAACTACATCGCCATGAATGACGATGTGTATGTCTATACCGGCGTCACCTCCGCCAACGCCGACCAGTCCAATCTGGGCTTTTTGCTGTGTAATATGCGCACCAAGGAAACCCACTTCTACGAAGCCCCCGGTGCCACCGAGGAAGCAGCCAAGCTGTCCGCTATGGGTGTGGTGCAGGATCTGGGCTACAAGGCCACCTTCCCCCTGCTGCTCAATGTAGCAGGAGAACCCACCTACTTTATCCCCCTGAAGGACGCCACCCAGCTGGTCAAAATGTACGCCATGGTCAATGTGGCCCAGTACCAGATCGTAGCCACCGGCGCCACGGTATCCGCCTGTGAAAACAGCTATATCCAGATGCTCACCGACAAGGGTGTGACCCAGCCCGATGCACGGCCTCAGACCCGAGTGAGCGGCACGGTGGCCGAGATTCGCACCGCGGTGCTCAGCGGCAACTCCGTCTACTTCCTGCGTCTGGAGGACAACGGCGTGTTTTACGCCATCTCCGCCGGGCAGGAACGCGATGTGGTGACGGTGAATGTGGGCGACCGGGTGACCATCGACCACGCCCTGCCGCTGGACAGCGCGGACGCCGCCATTCTGGACGGCTATTCCCTGACCATCGAGGCACGCCCCGTGCAGCAGCAACCCCTGCCATCTTCCCCCCTTCAGCAATCCTTTGATGCACTGGACGCCCCGCCGGTGATCACCGGCAGCGGCCTTGCGTTGAGCTGACTTGCCACAGCGCCCTCCTTTATCGGAGGGCGCTGCTTTCGTTTGTTTTGGGTGAATACCATCTTTGCGCTCAGGTGCAGACAATGTGCAAAAAAGCCCATATTTTTTCAAGAGAGTTGGCCATTTTTACACTTGCTTTTTTTTGTAGAACGATTATACTTATCTCGTTTTGGAATAACCATGTATTAAATCGGTTAACCGTTACAAGAAAGAGGAGAATCCTGTCATGTCCGTTTTGCTTTCTGTTTCCATCGCTTTGCTGGCGGGTCTGCTGATGACCCGCGTACTCAAACCGCTGAAAATGCCCGATGTGACCGCCTACCTGCTGGCCGGCGTGCTGGTCGGCCCCTTCCTGCTGGGTCAGCTGGGCATTGAGGGTCTGGGCTTTACCACGCTGGAGTCCGTGGCCGGGCTGTCCCTGATTTCTGAGGTGGCCCTGGGCTTTATCGCCTTCTCCATCGGCAACGAGTTCCGTCTGGAGGAGCTCAAGCACATCGGCCGTCAGGCCGTGGTGATCGGCATCTTCCAGGCTCTGGTAGCCACCCTGTTCGTGGATCTGGCTCTGCTGGCGCTGTACATGGCCTTCCCCGGCCTGATCACACCTGCTCAGGCCATCACGCTGGGCGCCATCGCCACCGCCACCGCTCCTGCCGCCACGCTGATGGTGGTGCGCCAGTACAAGGCCAAGGGCCCCCTGACCGATCTGCTGCTGCCCGTGGTCGCGCTGGACGACGCGGTGGGTCTGATCGTGTTTGCCATCTCCTTCGGCATCGCCCGTACCATGGTGGACGGCAATCTGGATCTGGTGTCCATTCTGGTCAATCCGCTGGTGGAGATCGTCGCCTCCCTGCTGCTGGGCGCGGTGATGGGCTGGCTGCTGACTCAGCTGGAGACCCTGTTCCACTCCAACACCAACCGTCTGAACATGACCATCGCCTTCGTGTTCCTGACCGCCTCCCTGTCCATGCTGGAGTTCCATGTGGGCCCGGTCCACATTGGTTTCTCCTCCCTGCTGGTATGCATGATGCTGGGCACCGTGTTCTGCAACCTGTGCCCCCTGTCCCACGACCTGATGGAGAAGGCCGACCGCTGGACCTCTCCCCTGTTCGCCCTGTTCTTCGTAATCAGCGGCGCAGAACTGGATCTGAGTGTGTTCACCAGCATCGCCATCGTGGGTGTGGGCGTGGTGTATATCCTGTTCCGCTCCGCCGGTAAGATCGTGGGTGCCTACATGAGTACCAAGTGGACCCACTGCCCCCCCGCCGTGTGCAAGTATCTGGGCATCACGCTGCTGCCTCAGGCAGGCGTGGCACTGGGTATGTGCCTGACCGCCCGTCAGCTGGGCCAGCAGGGCGATTTGATCCGCAATATCGTGCTGTTCTCCGTGCTGGTGTACGAACTGGTCGGCCCCATGATGACCAAGTGGGCACTGACCCGAGCCGGCGACATCCACCCCATGCCCGAGCATGTCAAAAACCGCCGCCAGACCAAGCTGGCTCAGGCAAACGAAAAATAACCCAAATGACCGGAGTCTGCCGCGGCAGACTCCGGTCACTTTTTTCTTCGTTGGAGTATATTTTTTACCGTTTGTTCTTGTTTTATTCATAAATGCGTACTATTCTTAGACTTATCCAGTATTGATAAAAGGAGCAACCTGTCTATGAAACTGTTTTCCCGTTCCGGCTCGGCCACGGCTGTGCGCAAACGCCTGCCCGGCAAAAAACAGCTGATCCTGCTGGCCGTGATTCTGGCGATCGCTGCCGCCCTGCTTTTTGCTCTGCTTCCCAAGCGGCAGAACACGCCCATGGCCGGGCAGACTCAGTACCGTTATGACCGGGCGCAAATGCGCGATCTTACCTCCACGCTGACCGACAGCGGCGCGCTGGAGCCTGCCGACTCCTACACGGTCAT
>JAGBTC010000053.1 GCA_017631545.1 Oscillospiraceae bacterium | reverse complement strand
GACACCACCATCGCCGCCGTGTCCGAGCTGTTTGCTGCCAAGGGCTCCAACGCCTGGTACGAGACGGAGGCTGCCGATATCCTGCCTCAGGGTTACAAGTGTCCCCATTGCGGCGGTACCCACTTCTTCAAGGAAGAGGATACGCTGGACGGCTGGTTCGACTCTGGTTCTACTCATTTCGCCTCCATGAAAAAGACGCAGGGCTTCTGGCCTGCCGATATGTATATCGAGGGTCTTGACCAGTACCGCGGCTGGTTCCAGGCCAGCCTGCTCACCGCCGTGGGCGCTCTGGGCCAGGGCGCGCCCTTCAAGCAGTGCCTGACCCACGGCTGGACCGTGGACGGTGATGGCCGCGCCATGCACAAGTCCCTGGGCAACGGCGTTGACCCCGCCGACATCGTGAAGAAGTACGGCGCCGACCTGCTGCGTCTGTGGGCGGGTTCTGCCGACTACCATGTGGACGTGCGCTGCTCCGATGCCATCTTCAAGCAGCTCAGCCAGAGCTATCTGAAGTTCCGCAACACCGCCCGTTACTGTCTGGGCAATCTGGCGGGCTTCGATGCCGATAACCTGGTGGCTCCCAACGAGATGCTGGAGCTGGATCGCTGGGCGGTGACCAAGCTCAACGAGCTGATGGACAAGTGCTTCAAGGCCTATGACGAGTACGAGTTCCACTCCGTCTCCCACGCCATCAACGACTTCTGCGTGGTGGAGCTGTCCTCCTTCTATCTGGACATCATCAAGGATCGTCTGTACTGCGACGAGACCGACGGCCTGAGCCGCCGCTCCGCCCAGACCGCCCTGTGGCTGATCCTGGACACCATGACCAAGCTGTTTGCTCCCATTCTGGCCTTCACCTGCGACGAGATCTGGCAGGCCATGCCCCACAAGGCCGGTGACGATGGACGCAATGTGGTGCTCAACGAGATGAACCAGCCCTTTGCCGACTACGCCCTGTCTGCCCAGCAGATGGAAAAGTGGGCGCGCATCATCGCCATCCGCGACGCCGTCAACGGTGCGCTGGAGACCGCCCGTGCCGAGAAGAAGATCGGCAAGAGCCTGGAGGCCAAGGTGGCGCTGACGGTGTCTGCCGAGGACGCCTTCGTGTCCGAGCTGGATGCGGAGTATCTGGCCGACCTGCTGATCGTCTCTCAGGCGGAAGTGACCGTGGGCGACGCGCTGTCCGTGGCCGTTGCTCCTGCCGAGGGCGAGAAGTGCCAGCGCTGCTGGAAGAACCACATCAAGGTGGGCGCTCATGCCGACCATCCCGGTCTGTGCCCCAGATGTGCCAAGGTGGTTTCCGCCATCGACCCTGCCCTGCTGGCCGAATAACAAACGCAAAACAGCCGCCCGGAGCATATTCGCTCCGGGCGGCTATAATTTACGCTTCGTTCACACTTAAATCTATTGTTCCCGGCAGGAAAGTGTGATAAAATAGTGACCTGTTTATCAACCACAACGGAAAGGAGGCCGGAAGCATGGTCTACTTTATCGCGGCGGCGCTGTTGGTGGCGCTGGATCAGATGGTCAAGCATCTGGTCTCCACCGGCATTCCACTGGGGGGCAGTGTGCCCTTTTTGCCGCACATTATGGATCTGACCTATGTGCAGAACACCGGCTGTGCCTTCTCCTTGCTGGAGGAGCATACCTGGCTGCTTACCCTCACCTCTGCGGTGCTGTCCGCGGCGCTTGCCTGGGCGGTGGCCAAAAAATTCTTCCGCCACCCTCTGGGGCGCAGTGCGCTGACGCTGGTGCTGGCCGGTGCGGTGGGCAACCTCATTGACCGGGCGGCGTACGGCTATGTGGTGGATATGTTCCGCACCCTGTTTATGGACTTTGCGGTGTTCAATGTGGCGGACATCTGCGTGGTGGTGGGCGGCATCGCTGCGGCGGCCTACTATCTGTTCCTCTATGACAAGCTGGAGGGGAGAGCCAATGAGCCTACGCAAGCTGACGGCTGACCGGGACGGGGAGCGGATCGACGCCTTTCTGGCCCGAAGCGCAGAGATGACCCGCTCGGCGGCACAGAAGCTGCTGGAGGAAGGCCGGGTCACCTGCATCGGCAAGCCCCTGAAAAAGAACGATAAGACCGCGGCAGGGCAGGAACTGTGCGTGGACATCCCGGAAGCGGTGGAGGTAGACATCGTCCCCCAAAACATTCCGCTGGATGTGGTTTACGAGGACGAGCATGTCATCGTGGTCAACAAGCCGGTCGGCATGGTGGTGCATCCGGCCCCCGGCCATCCCGACGGCACGCTGGTCAACGCGCTGCTGTACCATTGCGGCAGCAGCTTGTCCGGCATCAACGGCGAGCTGCGGCCGGGTATCGTCCACCGCATTGACCGCGACACCTCCGGGCTGATCATCGCCGCTAAAAACGACGCGGCGCATCTTTCCCTTGCCGCGCAGCTGCAGGATCACACCCTTGCCCGTACCTATGCCGCCGTGGCGGTGGGTGGCTTCAAGGAGGACGAGGGGACGGTGAATGCCCCCATCGGCCGCCACCCCATCGACCGCAAGAAAATGGCCATCGACCGCAAAAACGGCCGTGAGGCAGTGACCCACTGGTCGGTGCTGGAGCGCTATCCCGGTTATACCCTGATCGAGTGTCGATTGGAAACGGGGCGCACCCACCAGATCCGTGTACACATGGCGTCCATCGGCCACCCCCTGCTGGGTGATGTGGTCTACGGGGCGAAGAAGCCCTATCCAGGACTTGCCGGACAATGCCTCCATGCCCGAAAGCTGAAATTCATCCACCCGGCCACCGGACAGGCGGTGGAGCTGGAGTGCCCTCTGCCCGATTGGTTTGAGACGGTGCTGGACAAGCTGAGAAAAATGGCATAAAAAAGCCGTGCATCATGGATGTGAAGTAGTCAATAGTTAGTAGACATAACATATCCTAAGCCACCAGTTCTGTTCTGAACAGGACTGGTGGTTTTCCTTTAAGCTTACGAACCGGGCGTTCATTGTTGAAATAATAGACAGCGTGTTCGATGGTCGTTCTTAGATCCTCGCTCTCCCAATAGCGGAAGTGT
>JAGBTC010000052.1 GCA_017631545.1 Oscillospiraceae bacterium | reverse complement strand
TGGCATTGTGGCTTGGTTTTGGCTACTTTGATAACTCGCCTGCGGTTGCGGTGGTGTGCGGTCTGGTCAAGGGACTGATCGGATACGGTTTCTGGCTGGCTCCTCCCGCGCTGCTGTTTTGCACCTATGTTCTTGCGCTGCATCGGGGGCGTCCCGTGCGCCTGCGAGTGATCTGCACGCTGCTGATCCCTGTGCTGTTCGGTACGCTGATGCACATTTTTGCCACCGACTATCTGCTCGATAGTCAGTTGTTCGCTCAGCTGTGGCAGACCGGACGGGAGATGGCTTCCGGCGGTGTGCTGTGCGGTGTGCTGGGCGTGGTCAGTGAACAGCAGCTTGGTCCGCTGGGCACCTGCCTGCTCATTTTTGCTATTTTCCCGGTGCTGATGGGTATGTTTCACATCGGCATTGAGGATATTGTGGACTACATGCAAAGCCATCCCCGCCGTGAATATGAATACGAGCCGGAGGAGGATGAGCAGGAGCCTGCTATGCCCGCCCATCCTGTGCGCGGCCGAGCCATTGATCCGGCAGTGGAGGCGTCCCGCCGTACGCGCCGGGTGCAGGATATCCCGCTGGACGATGATGCCCCGGCACGCAAGGCCGCTCCTACTCCGGAGCCGGTTGCCGAGCCGGTGAAGAAGGGCTTTTTCAACAGCAAGCCCGGTGTCCGCACCCCGGACGAGGTGCTTACGGGAGGGGCGGCGGAGCCTGCCGTTTCTGCCCAAAGCGAACTGCTGCCCTTGCAGGTCGACACGCCCGCAGTGCCGCAGGAGACTGTCCCGGCACAAGCGGAGGAAGAGGTTCCTGCCAAGATCACCAAGACCGAAGCGGCGCAGGCGGCCAAGGAGGTCGCCCGGGACATTCAGGAGACCATGGATCAGGAGAACAAACAGCCTTATCAGTATCCGCCTTTATCCCTGCTCAACGAGGGGGGCGGCGATAACGGTATGGATGCCACTGGCGAGCTGAATGCCAATCGCCAGCGCCTGAATGACACCATCCATTCCTTCGGCATTGAGGCCAACATCATCAACACCGTGCGCGGCCCCTCCGTTACTCGGTATGAGCTGGAGCTGGATCAGGGCGTGCGCCTGAACAAGCTGACCAATCTGGCCGATGACATCGCTCTGGCTCTTGGTGCCACCGGCGTGCGTATCGCGCCTATTCCCGACAAGATCTCCGTGGTAGGCATCGAGGTGCCCAACAAGGTGGTCTCGCCGGTCAGCGCCCACGCGGTTATCGGCTCGTCCGCTTTTACCGACAGCCGCTCTAAGGTGTCTTTCGCCGTGGGCAAGGACATCAGCGGCCAGTGCGTGATCGGCAACATTGCAAAGCTGCCCCACCTGCTGATCGCAGGTACGACCGGTTCAGGTAAGTCGGTTTGTACCAACTCCATTATCACTTCGCTGCTGTATAAGGCCACACCGGAAGAGGTGCGGCTGATCATGGTCGACCCCAAGATGGTGGAGCTTGGGATCTACAACGGCATTCCCCATCTGCTTATTCCCGTGGTCACCGACCCCAAGAAGGCCGCCGGCGCGCTGCAGTGGGCGGTGACGGAGATGATGAAGCGCTATCGCACCTTCTCCGAGGTGGGCACCCGCAATCTGGAGGAGTATAACAAATACGCTGCCAAGACGGATGGGGTAGACAAGATGCCCTCTATCGTGGTGCTCATCGACGAGCTGGCCGACCTGATGCTGGTGGCGGCCAAAGAAGTGGAAGAATCCATCTGCCGCGTAGCGCAGATGGGACGCGCGGCGGGTATGCATCTGGTCATTGCCACCCAGCGTCCCTCTGCCGACGTGATCACCGGCCTGATGAAGGCCAACATTCCCAGCCGCATTGCCTTCGCCGTGGCCTCCGCTATGGAATCGCGTATCATTCTGGATACGATGGGCGCGGAGAAGCTGGTGGGTAAGGGTGATATGCTCTTCGCTCCTTTGGGCGGCGGCAAGCCCACCCGCGTACAGGGCTGCTTCATCTCGGACGAGGAGGTCGCCCGGGTGGTGGAATTTGTCAAGAAGAGCGGCACCGCCAACTACTCGGAAGAGGTCATGCACGAAATCGAGCAGAACGCGGCGCAGAAGGAGCAAAGCGCCAAGGGTGTTGGCGGCTCTGCTCCCGGTGATGCCGGCGAGGACGAGTATGACGAGCTGATCGATTCTGCCATCGAGGTGGTGCTGGAGACCGGGCAGGCCTCCGTCTCCATGCTCCAGCGGCGGCTGAAGCTGGGCTATGCCCGCGCTGCCCGGCTGGTGGATCAGATGGAGGAGAAGGGCGTTGTCGGCCCCTTTGAGGGTTCCAAGCCCCGCCAGCTGCTCATTACCAAGGAGCAGTGGCGAGAAATGCAGTACCGCCAGAGCTTTGACGCAGGCGCTGCGGCCGCGCCTACTCCGGAAACGATGCCGGTGGAGGACGAGCAGCCTCCCTTTGATGTAGAGGATGCGCTGGAGACGGCTCAGGAGGATATTCTGTGACGCAAGCGGCCCCGTGGCTTACGGGGCCGCTTTTGCAAAGGAGGTAACACTGTGGGGAAGATGGAATTTTGTCTGCGCCGGCGTGGGACGCACGGCCAGGCGGACACATCTTTTTTGAGCCGGGAGCAGGCCGAACGGGCGGCGACCTTCCATGCAACGCTGCCCGGCTATGCGCCCACGCCGCTGGTGCGGCTGGACGGGCTTGCCGCGCGTCTGGGCGTGGCGCAGGTGCTGGTCAAGGACGAGTCACCGCGCTTTGGGCTCAATGCCTTTAAGGCGCTGGGCGGCAGCTGGGCCATTGCCGATCATCTGCGTTGTGCCCTTGCAATGGAGGGCGAGGTGACCTTTGAGCGGCTGCGGCAGGCCCTTGCCGGTCGCGCACCCATCACCTTCATCACCGCCACCGACGGCAATCACGGCCGGGGCGTGGCCTGGAGCGCCGCTCAGTTTGGCCAGAAAAGTGTGATCTATATGCCCGCCGGTAGCGCCCCGGAGCGGCTGGAAAACATCCGGGCACAGGGGGCGCAGGCGGCAATCACGGAGTTTAACTATGATGACACGGTGCGTATTGCCGCCGCAGACGGGGAAAAGCACGGTTGGGTGCTGGTGCAGGACACCGCGGGGCCGGGGTACGAAACCATCCCCACCCGCATCGTGCAGGGCTACGGCACGCTGGCCATGGAGATCGTGGAGCAGCTTGGGGAGGAGC